>JAYVCO010000286.1:0-5885 GCA_043749935.1 Planctomycetia bacterium | reverse complement strand
ATCTACCCGTCACTACAATTCGTTCGCGACTTTTTTCAATCGGCCGGAAAGGCCGCTAGCGAGCCCATTCGATTCGGCTGCGAGCCGACCCAATGGCCTACCTCAAGTCCTTAACACCCTTCTTGCCTGCGACAGTCTTCTTGGGGCCTTTACGGGTGCGGGCATTGGTGCGCGTGCGTTGGCCGCGCACTGGCAGACCGCGGCGATGGCGGATTCCCCGATAGCAGCCAATGTCACGCAAACGCGAAATGTTCTGCGCCACCTGGCGGCGCAACTGACCCTCGACCGTGTAGTCCTTGTCCAGCAAGGCAGCCAAGCGGGCCACTTCGTCCTCGTGCAGGTCGCGAGCTTTGGCTTGCGCATCAACGCCGGCCTTGTGGCACAGCTCTCGCGCTGTCTGCGGACCCACCCCGTACAGGTAAGTCAACGAAATGACAGTCGGGCGATCATTGGGAATGTCGACACCCAGCAAACGCGGCATAAAACTCAACTCCTCAGGCCACCAGCAGACGGTGGCGACAATCGCACAATTTTCAATTCAAGATAACTACGATAACCTGTACCAGATTCAATTCACCGACGATGACTACCGAGTCAATTGGGCGTTGCGAGACTTCCAGCGGCACAAAGCCGCGAATCGCACGCCGGGGCTCGCGAACAACCCTGGGCAGAGGCTTCCGCCCCTCGCCTTCTTAGGCCGTCCCCACGGTTAAATCAGCCCCTCGGTTAAATCAGCCCTGGCGCTGCTTATGTCGGGGATTGTTGCACACCACGAAGACCACGCCTCGGCGACGGACGATTTTACAGTTCTCACAGATTCGCTTGACGCTGGCGCGGACTTTCATGGCTCGATACTTACTGACTGTTGGCTAATGGTCCAAAGCGCTTGAATATAAACCGGAGGGGGCAATTCGTACAAGTCCCCTCAGGCGAGATTTTATTGCCCCAAAACCCCCGGGGAAGTGCTTTCCTACCACTTGATTTCTTCATTCGGCTGGGGAGGCCCAGTCAGAACCCACGGTCCTTGCTCGGTCATGGCAATCGTATGTTCGAAGTGAGCACTGGGCTGGGCATCCTGAGTGGCCTGCGTCCAAAAGTCGGGCAAGCTCTTGACGTGCTTGCTACCCATGTTCACCATCGGCTCCACGGCAATCACGAGCCCCGGTTCGAGGGCAAAATCGCCGCTACGCCGCAATTGGGCACTGACAAAGTTGGGCACCTGGGGATCTTCGTGCATTTCGCGGCCGATCCCGTGTCCGACGAAGCTCTCGACCACCGAAAAACCGGCATCACGCACATAGGTGCCCATTTCGCTGGCCACTTCGCTCCACCGGCTTCGCTTGCCCATCAAGTCGATTGCCAGCTTGAGCACGCCGTGCGTGATTTCCAACAACCGTTGGACCTCCTCGTCGATTTTCCCGACCGGATGGGTAATGGCCGAATCGCCGCACCAACCCTCGAACTTGCACCCAGTATCGATGCTGACGATGTCCCCCTCGCGAAGCACCCGCTTGCAGGGAATTCCATGCACGACCTCATCGTTGACGGAAATGCAGGTTACCGCCGGAAAAGGCACCTTGCCGGGCACGCCCTTGAACAGCGGAATGGCACTGTGTTCGACGAAAAACTTCTCGACGGCTGCGTCAATCTCGCCCGTCGTTACGCCGGGACGCACGAGCGCCGCGGCAACCTGATGGGCTTGCCAGACCATCAAGCCTGCTTTTCGCATTTGCGCGATCTCTCGCGCTGACCGAAGAATGTGCACGCCGTAAACTCCTGAAAAAAATGTCGCCGATCGACCGAGCTACTTTCCTCTTGCCATTCTAACCCAGTTATTACTGTAGCGCGGCGCGTTTTTTTTGGGCGATTTGATCAACCACGGTTCGGATGCGGTTGAAAACTTCATCGGTGGTGCCGCCGCCGTAGAGCGTATAAAGCTGTCCCGTTCGGCGGTAATAATCGGATAGCGGGGAAGTTTGGCGAGCGTACTCTTCGAGTCGCTTGCGGACGATTTCGGGGCGATCATCCTCTCGACCCCGCCCGGCCAGGCGTTTGGCCAACTCGTCTGTGTCGACTTGCAGTTCTATGGCCGCCGTCAACGGAGTACCTCGTTCACGTAAAAAGCGATCCAGCTCTTGGGCCTGGCCCAAAGTGCGAGGAAACCCGTCGAGCAAGAAACCGCCTTGGCTATCGGGCTCGGCGAGCCGCCTGGCAATCAATTGCAGAACGATGGGATCGGGAACCAACTTTCCCTGAGTCATGAATTGTTGAGACAGCAAGCCCAGGTCGGATTTCTCCTGGCAAGCTTGACGCAGCATGTCCCCAGTGGACAAGTGCGGCACGTTCAGGTACTTGACCAATCGAGCCGATTGTGTGCCTTTGCCGACGCCAGGCGGACCGATGAAAACTATCCGCATGTTCGTCTCCCCCGGAAACGGCCGCACCAGCTCCGGCCCCGGGCCCACTCCGTCGAGTCGACCCGGAGGGATCAGGATTTCTCTAATAGGCCGCGATAGTTGCGCATCACAAGATGGCTGTCGATTTTTTGAACGAGATCGAAGGCCACGCTGACCGCGATGAGCAAGCCAGTGCCGCCAAAGAAACTAGCCACCTGAAAGGGAACGGAAAAAATGCCCGCAATCACGGTGGGAGTAATTGCCACGACCGCTAAAAACCCGGCGCCCACGTAAGTAATGCGCACCATGACTTTTTCTAAATAGTCCGCCGTCCGCTTGCCTGGCCGATAACCCGGAATGAACGTGCCAAAACTCTTCAGGTTCTCCGCCATGTCTTTGGGATTGAAAGTGATCGCAGTCCAAAAGTAACAGAAAAAATAAATCAAGATGACGTACAGCACGTTGTAGATGAACGAGGTACCGCGAGTGAACATGTCGTGCAACCCGGTCCACAAAGCATTCGGGTACGCCGCGGCCAATTGCGTGAAAATAAGCGAAGGGAACATCAGCAAGCTACTGGCAAAAATAATCGGCATCACGCCGGCCTGGTTGACTCGCAACGGCAGATACTGGCGAGTTCCGCCGTAAACGCGACGTCCGCGGACATGTTTGGCGCTTTGGGTCGGAATGCGGCGTTGGCCCAAGGTGATAAACACCACGCCGGCCACGACGGCCACGAACAAGATCATCAGCAAGATCAGCACTTCCAATCCGAGCTTGCCCGAGCCACTGCCGAGCTCGAAGCTGGCTTCGTTCAACAGCGAGTAACCGGCCCCTGGCATACCGGCCAAAATTCCGGCCATGATGATCAAACTGATGCCGTTGCCGATGCCGAACTCATCGATTTGTTCGCCCAGCCACATCAAAAAGATGGTGCCAGCCGTCATCGTCAGGACGGTGACCAACTGCCAACCAAAGCTGAGAGAGCCATTGACCAGGAACGAGTCAAGCACCAGGTTGCTCTTGATGAGAAATCCCAAATAAGCCCAACTCTGGCCGATGCACAGAATTACCGTGGCATATCGGGTGTATTCGTTGATTTTCTTGCGGCCACTCTCGCCTTCTTTCTGGAGCCGTTCCAGCGGTCCCCAAACACTCCCCAGCAACTGAAAGATAATCGAGGCCGAAATGTAGGGCATGATGCCCAGCCCGAAAATCGTGATCTGGTTCAACTGAGCCGCACTGAAAACGGCGACCTGCTGAAACAATTGGCCCATGCCGGCGCTGCTCTTGAAGAACGCGGACATCTGGCTTTGATCGACGATCGGCAGCGGAATCTGCCAGCCAACTCGATACACGGCCAACAATCCGAGCGTAAAGAGAATCTTCTTCCGCAATTCCGGAATCGTGAAGACGACGCGTAGTTTTTCCCACATGGTTCGGTCCGTCCTATGAAAGCGCGGGGTCGCCGGCGACCGCAAAAATGTGCTTCGCCCCCGTCCGTGAGCGAACGCGTTGAGTTTTCGAGATTGGGTTGAGTCGAAATCGAGTGGGACGCCGCCAACCGGCAGGCCGCTTCGAGCCAGCGGCAAAGCTCAGTTACTTGGCTTGCTTGCTCACGCCCTTGACCACTGGCTTTTTTCCGGGCAGCACGATCGCCTCGCCGCCGGCCTTGGCGATCTTGTCGAGCGCGCTTTGGCTGAAGCGATGGGCGGAGATTTTGAGTTTCTTGGTCAGTTCGCCGTCGCCGAGAATCTTCAGCTCGTCGAAACGGCCCTTCGCCAGGTCCTTTGTTTGCAAATTGGCAATCGTGACCTCTTCGCCGTTGCTGTAGGCAGCTTCTATCGCGCCGACATTCACCGCGGCAACCGTCTTGCCCCAGGCATTGTGGAATCCGCGCTTGGGAACGCGGCGAATCAACGGCGAGGCACCGCCTTCGAAGATCGCGGGTGCGGACCAGCCAGCCAATGCGCCTTGGCCCTTGTGGCCTCGACCGCTCGTCTTGCCGTGGCCGCTGCCGACGCCCCGGCCAACGCGCTTGCGCTTCTTGTGCTTGTGAATGCCGCGATTAACGTCCGTCAAATTCATGTCAAGGTTACTCCTCGCAGCCGCTCTACTTCGTGGCGGGTGCGCAGTTGATCGAGCGCCGCCATGGCGGCCTTGACCAGATTCGTGGGGTTATTCGAGCCGAAACTCTTCGTCAAAATATTATGAATGCCGGCCGCTTCGCAAACGGCGCGAACCGCGCTACCCGCGATCACGCCCGTACCGGGGCTGGCCGGAACCAACACCACGCGAGCCGCGCCGTAGCGGCCTTCCACCTTGTGTGGAATGGTGCCGGCGTCGATCGCAATTTCGATCATGCTCCGCGAACCGTCTTTGCCGGCCTTCTCCACGCTGGGGGGCACTTCGTTGGCCTTGCCGTAGCCCCAGCCGACTTTGCCCTTGCCATTGCCGACCACGACCATCGCGGCGAAGCTGAAGCGGCGACCGCCCTTGACCACCGCGGCGCAGCGCTTGATCTTGATCACTTTTTCGATCAATTCCCCTCGGTTGGACTCAGCCACGACTTACTCCTAGCTTCATTTCCGCCCGGACGGCGTGCGTGTGAATAAATGGTATTCTATTGACTTCGGCGATTCAAAAGGAATCGGCCCAAAAGTATCGGTCCCTGCTCGGACTAAAAGCTTAAACCTGCCTCGCGGGCTGCCTCGGCCAGCGCCGCCACGCGCCCGTGATACGCGGCTGGTCCGCGATCGAAAGCCACGAGCTTGATTCCGGCAGCAAGCGCCCGCGCTGCAATCGCCTTGCCGACCGCCTGTGCGGCCGACTTGTTGCCACCGTACGGTAGCTTGCCCAGGACTTCTTTATCAACGGTGCTAGCGGCGGCCAAAGTCCGACCGTCACTATCGTCGATGACTTGCGCGTACATGTGCTTGTGGCTACGAAACACTGTCAGCCGCGGCCGCGCGGAGCTGCCGCGAGTCCGTTTGCGGACGCGAAATTGTCTCCGCATCCGCTGTTGAGCTATTGCCTTTTCGTGATTCACTGGTTCGCTTCCGCGTTACGGGTGTCGCTTCTGATCTCTTACAACTCGGGCGTCAGCGGGTCGGATTCTCAACCGCGTCGCCAAACTCAATTCACACTTGAACTATTTCTTCGCCTTATCTATTTCGTCAGGCGTTATTTCGTCATCGCCTTGCCCGCCTTGCGACGCACGACCTCGCCATCGTAACGCACTCCCTTGCCTTTATATGGCTCGGGCTTGCGAACGGCGCGGACTTCGGCGGCAAACTGGCCGACCGCCTGCTTATCACTTCCCTTGACCACGACATGCGTCTGATCGGGGCAGGTGACGGTCAGGCCCTTGGGAATCGGCATTTGGATTTCGTTGGCATAACCCACGCGCAATTGCAAGACGCCCTTTTGAATGGCCGCCAGATAGCCGACGCCCACGATCTCGAGCTTCTTCTCGTAGCCCTTGGTTAC
>JAYVCO010000285.1:0-2631 GCA_043749935.1 Planctomycetia bacterium | reverse complement strand
GCTTGTCGCGGCTCAAGATGTTGTATTTGGGTATTTCGGCGGTCGAGACCTTCGACTGCGAGCAGTACGAGCAGTCCTCGGGGCAGAGCCCGCTCTTGGCGTTCATCAGGAAATAAAGCTGCACGCTTTTGCCGAAATACCGCCGCCGCACGCGAAAGGCAGCCGAGAGCAAATCGAGCAGCTCGTCATCGCTCGATTGCAAGATGGCCAGCCCTTCCTCGACCGTCAATTGGTGCCCAGCGAGCACCTGGTCGGCCAGGTCGGACCAATCGAGCGTGGCGGGGGAGGCGTTTTGTGGAGAATCGGCGGCGATCTGAATCATGGTTTTTCAAGCGGTTGGCACGGGGCGGACAATTGAAAAAGATGATAACATAGCGCTGTCGGGTCGGACTAGCCGTTCTTAGGCCGCACTGGCCCACCATGAGAATCTCAGATCGCAAGAGTCAACCCAATGGTGGGCCGGCGCTCGCAAGCTCGCTGGTCCCACCCTGGCCTGCGCAAAAGGCTGGTTTGGTGTGCGTGGATTTTATTCTAGTTTTGTTCCGCTCGGAAGTGTGCGAAGGCGCGTTGACGTTGGGCTTGAACGGAGATTCCCAGGTTATTTCGGATCCAGTCGACGACATCCTTGACTTTGACCGCTGAGAGTGCCGCGCTCACCGTGGTTTCGGTAATTTCCGAGACACTCGCGGCCAAACCTAAAATCATCTTGGTGAAGCCGCTTTTGCTTTGTTGTCCTTCGAGTTGCTTGGACTTGCCGATCAGCGACTCCAAGATTTCACTGCTGCCCAACAATCGCTGGCCGGCAGGAATGCCCGACGATTGCTCCTTCACGAATGCCAACAGACGCTCGCTCACGCGGGAGGCCCGAGTTTCCTCGCCTGCCATGAACGGTTTCAGTTCGTCCGCCAATTCCGACTGGGCCTGGACATGATAGCCGTGCTGGCGAATGTACTTCAAGCTGGCCGCCGTTACTTCCAGCATTTGGGACCACGACGCCAGCGACTCTTCGTAGTCGCGGAGCCAACCCAGTTGTTCCTCCAATTCGACCGTTTCCCACGAAGCTCCGGGTACCGGCCGAGGCGCGGCCACGAAGGCCAGCGCTTTGCGACTCCAGGTCAACAGCGGGTCGAGATTCATCCAGCGGGCTTTGGCCTTCAGTTCAGGGGGCAGCAGAAAGGCGAACTTGGTCTGCCGCATTTTGGCCTTGGCGTGGCTGGCGTCGCGCTGAAACGCCGCCCATTGAGCATCGTGGTTCAACTCACGTTTGACCGCGTTGGCCGCGGCGTGAGCGACGTCATTCAGGGCTGCGGTCTGCGGATGCTCGGCACAGAACCGGCCGACTCCGCTTTGCAGGTCGGCCCCACAATCGCTCAGCACCGCCCGCGGAATCACGCCCGTCTGCTGGCTCAATTTCTTTAGTTGCCCCTGCACGAGAGGGCCGTCCGACTTCTCCACCGGCTCGATCATCCACACTGACAAGTCCTGATGCGTCAGCGCTCCTAAGGCGTCCTCGTTGGCCCGTTTCCGCTCCCAGGCCGCCAAACGCACGGCCACCACGGTCAGACATTTGACGCGCCCGATTTGAATCGTGTGGTCGATGATCCAGATCCAGTCGTCGGCTTGCTCCTTGGGCCGCGAGAGTTCATACAGCCCCAGTCGCAACAGCCACATCTGACCGCCGTTGGGCGAAGGCCCCTGCTCGACCGTGGGAAATAGAAAGGATACGACGTTCAGCACCCTGGCGGCGGCGCGGAAACCGATCGCGCTGGTCAACACCAGTTCGAGAAACAACTGGATCTGACCCAGGCTGTGCGAATGATACGGGGCGTGGCGGTCGAACGCCGCCAGGAGTTCGGCCTGCGGGTCGAGGACGGCCAAGGCCTGTGAGTCAGGGGCGGCTGTTTCAGGCGGCGGATTTTTTGAAGTCGTCCAGTTCTTGTTGCAACAGGCGGACTTGCTGTTGGGCTTGGCGGGCGTCCTGCTTCCATTTCTCGCGGCTCTTCTCAACGGCTCGCACCTGGTTGCCCAGCAGCTTGAATCGTTGCTTGATCGCCACATACTTCGACTTCCACTGATTGCGACTACCCAGGAAGAACCGCGTGAGCTTTCTCAGAGGACTCTTCCACTCTTGAGAAGACAGCTCATTCAATTCAAGATCCATCGTTGCCATTGCTCAACCTCCTTGCCAGTGGCCTCAAAAACTCGACACAATGGAACAAAAATGATAAAAAACACCAAGATCAATTTCAGTCAAAATCGCTCCTTTTGCGCAGGCCAGTCCCACCCTACCGAAAAATCAAGCGTAGGCCACATCGGCCGCTTTGTAAACCGTCTTGACAGTGCGGAACCCGACCCGGTGATAGAGCCGAATGGCCCCCGTGTTTTGAGCCGTCACTTCCAGGTAGGCCCGCTCGAGGCCGGCCTGGCGAAAGCCGTCGAGCGCCAGGTGCAAGAGCACCGTCCCCAGCCCATGCCCGCGGTGCGAGGCGATAATCCCCAGGTTCTGAATCGAGCCGAAGATGCCCCCGTCGGTGATCCCCTGCACGGTCCCGCAATACTCGGGGCGAGGCTCGCCCGCGGGCTGGTGCGCCAGCAGCCAGGTCGCCTGCGGCACGAAGCCCTCGCGGAGGG
>JAYVCO010000284.1:0-4768 GCA_043749935.1 Planctomycetia bacterium | reverse complement strand
GCCGTGCGCGGACAAATGACGGAACACAACCTCGAAGTCGGGCAAGTGCTGGGCGATTCGTTGGAAGCGCTGGCCGCGCGAGCCACGGTGAATGTAACCGATCCGGCGGGCTCGCACGAGGAAGTGCGGATGTCGCTGGATGCGCAAGCCAGCCGCTGGACATACGCCGACACGACCACGAGCGGTGTCTATCGAGTCGCGATCGGAGCGCCGGTGTCGCGCGACGAGGCGTTCGCAATCAATGTCGATACGGCGGAGAGCGATCTGACCAAACTGTCGCCCGACGAGCTGCCCAAACAATTCACCACTCACAAACGGGCCAGTCTCGATGAAATGCAGTCGCCCAGCATTGGTCATCGCACCGGCTTCCACAAGAGCTTGTTGTATTGCGTGCTGGGAATGCTGTTTCTCGAGACGTTTCTGGCATGGCGGTTTGGGCACTCGACGCAATGAACGGAATTCTTCCAAATTGGCTGGAGCGATGGCTGGGTGTTGAAGCCGCGAGCCCGGGCGAGGGCACGGTCTGGAGCCTCGAGAACACATGGAGTTGGGCGCCCTGGATCACGCTATTGCTGGCGATGTTTGCCGTGGCCTGGGTCGTCTATTTTTACGCTCGCGAGGGCCCCGCCGCCGGGCGCTGGATGAAGGCGGCGCTCATCTCGATGCGGTTAGCGCTTATTGCGCTGGTAGTGTTCATGATCGCCGAGTTCACACTCTCCTTGCGGCGCACCGGATTGCCGACGGTCGCGATTATCGTGGACGATTCCGCGAGCATGGGCCTCGACGAGCGCTATGACGACAAGAAGCTGCATGCGATCGTGGCCCGGCGCATTCAGTCGGCCGGATTGGAACAAATCAATCGGCTGAATCTGGCCAAAACAGTCTTGCTGGAAAAAGGCACCAACTTGCTAGCCGCGATCGAGCGGCACTACCGGTTGAAGCTCTACGTTGCCTCGAGCGCAACGCGGCCACAAACGGGCGATCTGGCCGCGATTCGCTCGGTGATTCGTGAATTGGAACCTCGCGGAGACACGAGCCGTCTGGGATCGGCCTTGCGTTATGTGCTGGGAGACTTGCGCGGAACGCCGCCGGCAGCCGTTATCTTTCTTACCGATGGCATCAACACCGATGGCGAATCCATCAGCGAAGCGGCCCGAACCGCGCGCCGCAAGAGCGTGCCGCTGTTTACGATCGGACTGGGCAGCGAGCAACCCGCACGCGATTTGGAATTGGCCGATTTGTTGGTCGACGAAGTCGTATTTGTCGACGACGTCGTCAACTTCGAATTCAAGCTGACTGGCCGTGGATTTTCTGGCAAGACCGTCGACGTCGTGCTCCGCGAAGAGGGAAAGCCGACGGTGCTAGCCCAAATGAAAGTAACGCTCGACGAGGAGGGCAAGCCTCAGCGGCTCCATTTGCCCTATCGGCCCAACCAGGTTGGCGAGTTCGAATATGTCGTCGAAGTCGAGCATTTGCCGGACGAAGCGCAACTGGAAAACAACCGTCAGCAGCGGCTGGTGAGCGTCCGCAAGGAGCAGATCCGCGTGCTCATGGTCCAGGCTTATCCGAACTACGAATTTCGCTATCTGAAAAACATGCTCGAGCGCGACAGCACGATTCAACTGAAGACCGTGCTGCAAGAAGCCGACTTGGAATATGCCGAACAGGACCAAAGCGCGCTGCGCGTGTTTCCCGTGCGACGCGAGGAATTGTTTGCTTACGACGTCGTGATTTTCGGCGACGTGAATCCTTCGTTCCTCAGCAGTAGCGTGCTGGCCAATTTGCATGATTTCGTGGAAAAGAAGGGGGGCGGCGTGGCATTCATTACCGGCAGCCAATACACACCCCTCGCCTATCGCAACACGCCGCTGGAGCCGCTGTTTCCGATCGATCTTAACAGCATCGCGACTCCGGCTGCCGGCGAAGCGCTCGATCAGGGTTTCGCAGTGCAGCCGACGGAACTTGGACTGGCCAGCCCGCAAATGCAACTTGGCGATAGCGCGGCCGAGACCGCGCGCGTCTGGCACGACTTACCACCACTGTATTGGCTGTTGGAAGTGCCCCAGGTCAAACCCGCGGCGCGCGTGCTGGCAGAACACCCTACACGGCTGTCGAGCGACGGACGCCACTTGCCTGTTTTTCTGATGCAGTACGTCGGAGCCGGCAAAGTCTTGTTTCATGCGACCGACGAAACCTGGCGATGGCGCTTTCGAGTGGGCGACGTATTCTTCGCACGATACTGGGTGCAGGCCGTGCGATATCTGAGCCGTTCCAAGCTGCTCGGAAAAGATCATGCGGTCGAGCTGACCGCCGATCGGCGCGAGTATCGGCGCGGGGAGATGGTGCGACTGCGCGTGCGCTTCATCGACGAGCGCCAAGCGCCGGCCGAAGACGACACGGTCGCCGTCGTCGTTGAGCGCGAAGGACAAAAAAATCAGCGCATCATGCTCGAGCGTAACGCGACCAACCGCGGCATCTTCGAGGGAAGTTTTGGCGATGCTTTGGATGGCAAGTACCATGCCTGGATCGCTTCGCCCACGCTCGAAGGCAAGGCGCCTTCGGCCGATTTCCTGGTCACAGTGCCTCCGGGTGAGCTCGAACGGGTGCAGATGGATGCCGGCGAATTGAAACGTGCGGCCGAGGAGACTCGTGGGCGGTTCTATCGGATCGCCGAAGTCGATCAGATCCTCGACGATCTGCCCCCCGGCCACCAGGTGCCGATTGAAAGCCTGCCGCCAGAAGTTTTGTGGAATCGCTGGTGGCTACTGCTGGCATTTCTAGCACTCGCGGTGTCGGAGTGGATGCTGCGCAAACGCAAGGGAATGTTATAATAACGACGCATTGCAGCCGCCGGCAGCGCGGTTTTGCTCTGCTTTGCGCCAATGGCCGCACAGGGATGGACCGGCGGGCGAAAGGGAATCGATATGGCACATCCTCTGGAAAAGAAAATCAGCCAGGTGCGCCGCCAGGCACAGCGGCTGCTGGTGCTATATGCCTTGGCTTGGACTTTGGGATCGGTCCTGACAGTAGCACTGGCGTTGGGTGCGGTTGATTTCCTCATCCGATTTCAAGACCACGGAATCAGGTTGATGTGCAGCCTGGCCGTTGTCGCCACGCTGCTGTGGTCCGTTTATCGCTATTGGTTCGCCGGGTTGGGCCAAAGACTGGGCGATGTCCAGATTGCGCAGCGCATCGAACGACGATTTCCGATCCTGACCGATCGCTTGACGAGCACCGTTCAATTTCTAAAACAATCCGAGACCGATGCTCAGGCCGGATCGGCCGTTCTACGCAGGGCCTTGATCGTCGAAACCAGCTCCGCGGCCGAAAATCTGGATTTCTTGCAAGTCTTCGAGCGGCGACCCACCCGACGAGCTCTGCTGGGGGCCGGCCTGATCGGCACGGTCGCCCTCTTGATCGCCGTCATCTCCCCCCAGAGCTTGCAAATCGGGCTGGCGCGCCTGGCACGGCCTTTTGGCAGCGATGCGTGGCCCCGGTTCTACAGTGTTGCGTTTCGCGAAACTCCCACCCGCTTGGCCGTGGGTCAAACATTCGAGGTCGAATTGGTCGACGGCGCCGGCCATCGAGTGCCCGAGCAGGTACGCCTGCGCTACCGTTTTGAAAACGGCAGGGGTGACGTCGAGGAGGAAATTGAGCCGATGCACCGGCTCAACGGAGCAATGGTCGCGCGTCGAGAAAATGTCACTCGGCCGTTTTCATACCGCGCCGAAGGGGGCGACGACCAAACCGAATGGACCCGTCTGGAAGTCGTGGAGCCGCCGCGACTCGACTCGCTGGAAATAGGGTTGGTTCCGCCAGCCTATACCGGTTTGCCTCCGGAAAGCAGTGACAAAAGCATTCACGCACTGCGCGGCACACGCGTCGCATTGGCCGGAAGCTCGACAAAGAAGCTGCGCCGCGCGACGCTGCACCAGGAACATGGCGAGGAAATCGCCGCCGAATTGTCGGCCGATGCCTACGGGTTTGCGCTGAGTGCCGACGCGGACGCGCCGTTTGTAATCGACAAGTCGGGAGCGTATTGGATCGTGCTCGAGGACAAGGAAGGATTAGAAGGAGGGGCCGACGACCGCTGGGATATTCGGGCCATCCCCGACTTGGCGCCTTCGGTAACGCTTGAACAACCCTCGGGCAATATCTTCGTGACTCCAAACGGCGAAGTCCCGGTGAAGATCGCCGTGAAAGATGATCTCGCGATCCTGAAAGTCGGGTTGCACTTTAGCCGCTCCGATCGCACGGACGTCGAAGAGTTTGTCGTCGGGCTGTACCAAGGTCCGGATCAGGTGGCGGCTCAGCCCAGTGGCGCGCTCCAGGCGAGCGGCCGGTTGGGCGAGCAGAAAATCGTGGAACACCGTTGGGCTCTGCCAGAATTGGGACTCAAGCCCGGAGCACAGATCACTTTTTGGGCCACCGCAACCGACTACTTGCCGCAAGTCGGCAAGAGCACCGTGCGGAAGCTCACGATCATCACGCCCCAAGAACTCGAGGACCGGCTGGCTCAGCGGCAATCGTTGATCTTCGGCGAATTGCAGCGCGTGTTGAAGTTGCAACAAGACGCGCGGGCCCAGACCAAGTCGCTGGAAATCCAGATGCAGCAGGTCGGGCAGTTGACCAAGCCAGACGTTGATCGCGCCCAGGCCGCCGAGCTGAATCAGCGTCAGATAACTCGCACGCTAACCAGTCAGAACGAGGGCATTCCCGCTCAGCTCGCCGATTTCCTGACCGACTTGGCCAACAATCGGGTCGACAG
>JAYVCO010000283.1:0-5992 GCA_043749935.1 Planctomycetia bacterium | reverse complement strand
TGCCGCCTTCCCGGATGGTTCGCTTCACTCTGCGGCAAATGTTCATCGCAACCGCGGCATTCGGCGGTCTTCTGGCACTGCGAAGCTACTTCGCAAGTTTGTTTATCGTAATCATCGCGGTCATGATCAGCCAGTTAGCCGGATTGCCGTTATTGGCAACGATGACGCTACTATTGGGCGCCCGAGGAAATCGCATGACCACTTGGATTGATTGGGGGCTGGTCTCGACCGTGATTCTGTGCTTGATCTCTATTAGCTTTCTGAAAGCCAATTGGGTCGGACCAATCGAGATGTTATTCACGGATTTGTTTGTGAGCTGGTACGCGGTCTGCGCGATCAGCCTGCTCTGGCTGCGTCTGTGGGGAATTCGCCTGAGATGCGATCAGCCTGCGAATAAAACGGGCACGAAAGCCACTGTCGCCCCAGCGTCCGAGCCTTCCGCCAGCTACTGAGCTGACTTTGCCTTCGCGCTTGCCGTCTCTTCCGTGCCGATCGCGTACAGATGCTTCTCGCCGCGGAAGAAGATCTTTCCCTGGCTGATCGCGGGCGAGGCGTAGGCGAATTCTCCGAGTTTGTTTTCGGCCACGATGTCCAGCTTTGGCCCTGGGCGCACGATCGTCGTGTTGCCTTCGTCCGATGTGAAATACACCAAACCCGCGGCCGAGACCAGCGAGCTGCTGTAGTGCGTGCCGAGCCGCTCCATCCACGGGCGGTCGCCGGTCGCCGCGTCGAAGCAACTGGCCACTCCGCCGTCGGAGATGCCCAGGAAATAATCTCCCTCGGCAATCGGCGACGGCACGTACCCGGCCCCCTTGCGAGTCCGCCAGGCGATGTGCGTTTCGCTGACGTTGCCCGAGCCGTCGGGGCGGATCGCCATCATGTGCATCTCGGGAAAACCGGCGGTGAGAAACAGCAGCTTGCCGTTATAAACCATCGAAGCCACGAACTGCTCGGTCGGGCCATCGATGATCCAGTGCCGCGAGCCATCGTGCGGATCGTAGCTGGCCACGCATAGGCTGCCGGAGAGCACCATTTGCGTGCGACCGTCGATCTTGCGAATCAGCGGCGTCGAATAGCTGCGGGTCTTATTCTCCCGATCGACCTTCCAAACCGTTTTGCCCGTGGCCCGCTCGAGCGCCACGAGATATGCGTCGCCGTCGTGATCGCCATTGACGATCACCTTGTCCTCGAATAGCACCGGGCAACTGCAATAGCCGTGCTTGCTCGAGAAGCCCCCCGGCCGGACCAGCCATTTTTGCTTGCCGGAAAAATCGTAGGCCGCCACGACCATTTCGCTGCGATCCAGGAACGTGACGTACACCAACTTTCCATCGGAAGCCGGCGTGCTCGAGGCGAAGCTATTCAACTGGTGCTTGTCTTCCAGCGGCGATTCGAGCACCACTTGCTGCCAAAGGATTTTGCCGGTGCGCCGGTCGAGGCATAGCAAGATCCGCTGTTTGGCCTCTTCGAGGCACGAGGCGAGAAAGATCCGGTCCTGCCAAATGATGGGCGAGGCGTGCCCCGTGCCCGGGATGGCCGTCTTCCAGGCGATGTTTTCGTCCGGGCTCCAATGGGTGGGAATGTGCCGCTCCTGGCTCGTCCCATCGCCACGCGGCCCCCGCCAGGCCGGCCAATCTTCGGCTCCGGCCACGCCATTGAGCACAAAGAATCCGAGGCACGCCAGGCAAAGATGTCGGCAGGAAATCATCAGTCGGGATACTCCAAAGCCAGACACGGGCAGAAATCCCCTCTTTGCGGTTCTTTCCGCGAGAGTTTATATTCCCTGCAACTTTATCATCCCCCTTGTCGCCGTGCCACTGGCAACCCCGCACCCTTTCACCCGCGGCGGCGAGCCCGGCGGTGCTGGCAAGACCTCGGTCGAAACGAAATCGCTATGCTTGGGGCTTATTTCTCGTTGGAAGCCAGCGGCCTGACGCCCGCTCAATTCACTTTGAGCATTGTTGGCCTGATCTTCGTGCTGTTGATTTTCAGCCAGGTCACGCCCGACGTCATTCTGATCGGGGCCGTAGCGCTGCTCTTGCTGACCGGCATTTTGACGCCCGGCGAAGCCCTCTCGGGCATGTCCAACGAGGGCATGATTAGCGTGGGCGTGTTGTTCGTCGTGGGGGCCGGCGTGCGCGAAACGGGCGGCGTCGATTTTATTGCCCAACGGCTGTTTGGCCGTCCGAAAACGCCCACCGGAGCCATCGCGCGAATGATGGTCCCCACGATGGGCTTAAGCGCGTTCATGAACAATACGCCTCTGGTGGCGATGCTGATACCCGCGGTCAGCGACTGGGCCCGGGCGCATCGCTTCCCGGTTTCTAAATTCATGATCCCCTTGAGCTATGCCGCCATTCTCGGCGGCACTTGCACGTTGATTGGCACCAGCACCAACCTGGTCGTGCAAGGCATGTTGATCAAACAGACCGGCAGCGGGCTGGGCATGTTCGATATCTCCTGGATCGGCGTGCCGGCCGCCATTGTTGGTGGGTTGTTCATCGTTGGCACCAGCCGCTGGCTCTTGCCCGATCGGCGCCCGGCGATCAGCACGCTCGACGACTCGCGCGAGTACACTGTCGAAATGCAGGTCGCGCGCGATGGACCGTTGATCGGCAAGACGATCGAAGCGGCCGGCCTGCGCCACTTGCCCGGCGTCTATCTGGCCGAGATCGATCGCGACGGCGCTATCTTGGCCGCCGTTTCGCCCCAAGAGATACTGCGCGCCGACGACCGCCTGTTGTTCGTGGGCATCGTCGAGTCGGTCGTCGATTTGCAGCGCATTCGCGGGCTGTTGCCGGCCACCGACGAGGTGTCGAAGCTCAGCGCGCCGCGCCCGCAGCGCTGCCTGATCGAGGCCGTGGTGTCGAACAGTTGCCCGCTATTGGGAAAAACGATTCGCGACGGCCGCTTTCGCAACACCTACAACGCCGTGGTCGTGGCCGTGGCGCGCAATGGCGAACGGCTGCAAAAGAAAATCGGCGACATCGTGCTGCACGCGGGCGACACTCTGTTAGTCGAAGCGCATCCCTCGTTTGCCGATCAACAGCGCAACTCGCGAGACTTTTTTCTCGTCAGTCGCCTGGAAAACTCAAACCCGCCGCGCCACGATCGGGCGTTGATCGCCCTGGCGCTGATGATTCTGATGGTGCTGGCCGTCAGCTTCGATTGGCTCTCGATGCTCAAAGCCTCGATGCTGACCGCCGGGCTGATGATTTTCACGCGCTGCGTATCCACCGGAGCCGCGCGGCGCAGCGTCGATTGGGAAGTGTTGCTCGCGATCGCCGCGTCGTTCGCCGTCGGCACGGCACTCGAGAAAACCGGCGCGGCCCAGGAAATTGCCGAGGGCCTGATCCAAACAGCTGGCGGCAATGCCTGGATCTCGCTGGCGGTCGTGTACGGCATTACGCTGATCGTGACCGAATTGATCACCAACAACGCGGCCGCGGCGCTGATGTTCCCCTTTGCAATGGATACGGCCAAAGGGCTGGACGCCAACTACATGCCATTCGTCGTCGCGGTCATGATGGCCGCCTCGGCCGGTTTCGCCACGCCGATCGGCTATCAGACGAACCTGATGGTCTACGGCCCCGGCGGCTACAAATTCAGCGACTATCTGAAGATCGGCGTGCCGCTGGATATTTTGATCTGGATCGTCACGGTAGCGCTGGCCCCGCTGGTGTGGCCGTTTTTTTCCGCCGTCTCGCTGGCAAAGTGATGGGCGATCAATCCTGCTTGGTTGGGCCATCGGCCGATGCGGGGCTCATCCGCGTTCGCCTTGTGCCAAGAGATCGACAACATCCCGGCGAATGTCATCAAGTTTTAGACCGAAGCTAGTGAGGATCTGGAAGGCGACGGTTTCCTTGTCTCGCAGGAGGCCGAGCAATAGATGTTCGTTCCCGATGTGGGGCTGGTTCAGGGCACGCGCCTCTTCCATCGCGTATTCGATCACCTTTTTTGCGCGAGGCGTTTGCGGTTGCTTCACATCTGGAATCCACCAGCGAAAGAGTCCGCGACGTTTTTTGACGACACTCGGCCCCGCTTGAATTAGCTTTTCAACTTCCCATTGAATGTGGTCCAGGCGGAGATTGGCATTCTTGAGCACGACGGCCGCCGTCCCACTCCCGACTTTGACAAGCCCGAGCAGGAGGTGTTCGGTCCCGATGTATTCGTGATTGAAGCGACTGGCCTCCGAGTTCGTCAGCGCCATTACTTCTCTTGCGTGGTCTGTGAATCGCTCGTACATCATCCTCTCCCACGAAGGCCGTGAATCTAGTCCTAGCTAGGCAAGCTTACGAAAACCTCCGCGATCACCGGCCAACATCAAATTTCTGAATGCGATGATTGAACGCATCCACGATGTACAGGTGGCCTTGGCTGTCGAGGGCGATGCCGTGGGGGGCGTAGAATTGGCCGGGCTTGGTTCCCTCTTCGCCGAAGCCTTGCAGGTAGTCGCCTTTTTCGGTGAACTGTTGGATCCGCCCGCCGATCGAGTTGATCCAGAGTTTTCCGTGCGAGTCGAAACAGATTCCCGTCGGCCCCCGCATGTTGAGTTGTCCAAAGGCGGTGAAGTAATCGCCGAACTTGCCGAGCCCGGCTTCGCTGTCGCCCCACGCGAGCAGCGGCTCGCCCGCGGGCGCGAACTTTTGCACGCGGCAGAGTGGCGCCTCGGTCGTAAACACGTTTCCTTGCGGGTCGAGGGCCAAAAATGTAGGGCCGGCAAAAAACGCCTTGGCGTGCGGATTGCCGCCGAACTCTCCAGGCTTGAAGCCCTTCTGGCCCCATTTGGTCAAGAACTTTCCCTGCATGTCGAAAACTTGCACGCGGCGATTGCACTCGTCGGCCACATAGACCCGGCCATCGCGACTAATGGCGATTCCGCCGGGCATATCGAACTCGCCATCTCCCGTGCCAAACTTGCCCCACTCGCGCAGGAACTTGCCGATATCGCTATGGACCGCGATTTTGTCCCGTTTCCTTTCCTCTTCGTAGCGCGACGGCGGGATGCCGAAGTGGGCAATGAACAGGTTCCCGTCACGATCCAAAGCAATTCCACCCGGAAAGGGCGAGACCGGGAATGCGGCCAGGAACTTGCCTTCGGCCGAAAACTTTTGCACCCGAGCGTTATAGAAATCGGTGACAAACACCTCATCGGCCCGATTGATGGCGATACCGATCGGAAAGTTGAACTCCCTTTTTTCGGACCCGTGCTGGCCCCATTCCAAAACAAAGCGAGGCGTTTTAGTCGCCTGCTCGTCGCCAAGCGCTGGCGCGGGGCAACACGCGCAGGCCACCACGATCATGTGAAAGGCGATCAGCGAACATGGCTGGCAGGAAACAACGCGCGCGGGTCTCAGCCGGTGGATCGTGGAGTTCGGCATGCTTACGTCCTGTAACTGGCGGTTTTCCAAGCAAAGACCCCTGCCCCCTGTTTCATGCTCAAACGTCCCCGGGGGCTGGGATCTTCGTCGAACGTTTCCGCGATAGCACTGGGTAGAGGATCTGGCAGCTCGGGATTTTTTTCCGAATGCTGCTGGCAAACGTTACGTTTGTGCCGCGCACCATTAGGCATTTCAGCTTGGCTAATCCTTGAAGGTGCACCAAGCCTTCATCCGAAATGTCAGGGCTGTTTTCGATGCTGAGTTGTGTCAGGTTCTTGAGTCCGGCAAGGTGCAAAAGACCATCATTGGTCACATGGCTGACCGGAGGGTCCATTCCGATTTGAAGTAATTCCAACTGGGTCAGGTCTTTCAAATGTTCGAGCCCTTGATCCGTGGCGCAGCGGCCACCCAGACAAAGGATCGTGAGATGTTTCAGATTCCTCAGGTGAACCAGCGCCCCGTCGCTTACTCCCGATACGTTCAAGTCGACAAGATTGAGGTACGGCAGGTCTTTTAATGTCCTTGCGATGGGTCTAAATCCCTCGCCTTCAGGCGAAACCTTTAGGTTCTTCGTTTTTCTAGAAATTGGGGTTGGAGAAGCATCGAACGAG
>JAYVCO010000282.1:0-7432 GCA_043749935.1 Planctomycetia bacterium | reverse complement strand
AGCCAGGACATTGCGATACTGGTTGCCGAGACCTACCGCCAGCTCAGCGAGCCGGAGCATGCATGGCTGACGCTGCAATCCGTTACGGATAATTTCTCGCGCGGTCAGGAACCGCAGCGGGTGTTGTACTTGCAGGGCCTGGCGCTCACCGCGCTTGGACGTTACGACGATGCGGCACAAACGCTCACGCAAGCGGCGCGGCGCGATCAACCAACGCCCGAAATCCTTTGCCATCTGGCCGAGGCAGAATTGCTGGCCGGTCATTTTTCGAGCGCCCAAGCCACGGTGCAACAAGCGCTGGCGCTGGACCCAAACCATCGAGACAGCCGCGTACTTTCGGAGCGGATGGCCATGGCCTCGCCTCGCCAGACGATCACGCGCTAGCAGCCTGTTGATTTATTCAACAGGTTGCTAAACGTAGCTGCCGAGTCCCTACAAACCGGACCATCGGCACAATCACGCCGGCGGTTTCACGCCGTGGCGGCCGCGCACATCGAGAGCCACCGAGAGCATTTGCACGGGCCTATTTAACGAACTAGGTTTGTGTGTTCGCCAGTGCGCACCTATGGGAAAAGGACCTTTGGGTGGCACCAAACGGATCGTGCCGACGTCGTGAGAGCGAGCCAACGTCGGGAATTCTGTCCCCCCCAGGAGCGTCCATGACCACGCTAACCCCTCCGCAGACTTTCGTCGACCGCCGTAGTTACGATCCGGGCATGGGCCGGCCCAGCCAGGAGCGTCGGCAGTTTAGCAACAGCCACGACGAATTGTCTCCCGAGGCCCGTGCCTTGGCCACGGCAATTGATGAATACAAGACCATCCATCGCCGTCGGTTCATCACCTACGAAGAGATGCTCGCGGTGATCAAGGAATTGGGCTATCAGAAGTAGGGCGCCGATCGCGCGCAGTGCTTGATTTGCGCTTATAATTTGAGCCTGCCCCTGTTCATCGCATTGTCCGGGCCGCGATTATTCGTCGCCCCCGGTGGTTCGCCCGGTGGCGACGTCGAACTCGAAAATGGCCGGCACCAGCATGGCGGCCGTGGCAAAGCCATACATCCCTACGGTGACCAGAAACACGCCTAGCGTGTATTGCAGCAAGAAGCTGGTGATGGCCCAAAACGTGGCAATCGGGCAAAACATCGAGGCCAAGCCGATAGCCAGCGACGGATTGCGCGAGCCGAGCGCCGCGTACAATCCTACGCCGCCCCCCAGCATGAACGCCAGGAACGGCTGGATCTGCCAGTGAAATGATCCGCTGAAGGCGATCATCATTCGCATGCACGTGGCGATACCGATGAACAGGAAAAATACGGTTCCCAGACTGACGCCGATAGCCGTGCGCGAATTGCCATAGCTCATACCGGCGTGGAGGCCGAGCATGGCCACGAAGAAATTCATCACGGCCAGCCCACCTAGCAAATAGAACAAGTTTTCGGCGCCAACGACGCGCTCGAACCACAGATACACGCACAGCGCCATCGGGAGCAGCACCATCTCCTTGGTGTTGTAAAGCACGCCGCCCAGCTTGCCGAAGACAAACTCTTTCGGGGTCAGGTCAGTTACCAACAGCAGGTCGAGCGCTTTCACGTCCCGTTCGGTCGTCAGCGCGGTGACCGCCTGGGCGTTGATCAGCACCAGGCTGAGCACAAACAGCGGAGCCAGAATCAATGCGGCCAGCGCGTTGCTCAAACCCTGCTCGCCGTGGATCAGGCGGTAGAGAGCAAGCCCGGCCAGGCCGCCGAGAACCAGGTAGGCTACGCGAATCGCCAACACCTTGCGGCCATACGCCCAGGTCGAGATCTCGCGCCAGATGATCGGGTTGTCCCACACCTCGCGCGTCTTGCCGCCGGCTGAATGCACCGAGCGTGCAGCTTGTTTTCGCAGTGCGGCCGCCGACTCTTCGGTCAGCCCCCAGATCGTTTCCGGTTCGGCCGCGTCTCCGATGCTCGCGCGGGCCTCGCGCGAGGGATTCCAAACACGAACCAGCAGAATGGCAACCGTGTTGATCAGCAACACCAGCGCCGATGCAAAAAGCAAAAACACGTTGACCGAATCGCCGACGTATGGCAACAAATTTTGAGTTTCCAGCAGCGGACGCGTGGCTGCCAGAATCGCCTGCCAAGGGCTGAGCCCCGTGGCCCACACCGAGGTCGAAATGCCCAGCCATTCGGAACCCAACGCGCCTTGCGCGATAGCTTCGCCGGCGGTCAGCCAGAAGACGAGTGCGAGCACGGTAAGCGCCAGGGTTTGAAAAGTCTTTTCGCGCCACAGCGCTAGAATCGAGCCCAGACTGCCGGCGGCCACGGCCGTGGCCAGCGTGACGGCAAAGACTCGGCCAATCTGCCCGAAGGAAACGCCGCCAAACAACGCAGTCAACATGAACAGCGGCAATGCAGCGGCCAACAACACCAACACATTGAGCAGGCTGGCCAACAGTTTTCCCAAAACCAATTCGCTATTCGTCAAATTGGTCAGCAGCAATAGCACCAGCGTGCGACGGTCTTTTTCCTGTGTCACGGCGCTGGCGGCCAGTAGGGCGGAAAAGAAGATCGCGATCGCCAATTGCAGTGGAGCCAAGATTTGAAACAGCGTAGCGCCGAAGTGGGCCATGTCGCCCAGGTTTCGAATGACTTGCGTGCCAGCCAGCAGCAGCCAGGCAGTACAGACCAGCACCAGCAATGTGCCGACGTAAGCCGCCCGCGAAATATAGAACCTCGCACGTCGCGGGGCGGTCACTGCCTCGCGACTGAAAACTGGCCCGATCAACAACCCGTCGTTCCTTTCCAAGCAAATCGCGGTCCCGGCCGCGTGGGCAGATGCCTTTCATTATATTGGTAATCGCACCCATGATGGAATCGTCAATTTGATGGCTGAATGGGGACTGGACTATTTGGCGCTCTGGGCATTCGTGGAAAGTCCATCTTTCGGGCGAGCCAAGGGGCGGCGTCCTGCCCGGAAAACAAACTACCGGCCGTAAATGATGGACGTAAATGATGATTGAAAAATCGGCTGCTTTCACCCGGCGCAAGCGGCGGCTAAACTAGCCAGTAGGAGGCGTGTCCCGACCTGTCGGCGTGGAATGGGCTTTCGGCATTGCTGTTCAACCGGTGAGAACTCATGTTTAGCAATTGGTTCATTCGCGATTGGTTCAAAGTCGCGAGTCTGCTGGGAAATGCCGTTTTTGGAATGCTGATTCTGGCCGTTTCGTGTGACCTGGCCCGCGGCGAATTGACCGTGGAGAATCTCGTCGGCACGGCGATCGCGGGGGTCGGTCCGTTTTATCAGGATGTGGACGACGCCATCAAGGAATTTGCGAAAAACGACTTTGCGAAGGCGTTGGAACACCTGGCAAGCGCCAAGAAATCGACACCCCGCTTAGCGCCGGCCGAAGTCATGATGGCCCGGCTCTATTGGGATAATGGCCAACCGGGGCCCGGCATCACGATGTTGGAGAAAGCCATCCAAAAGATGCCGCAAGACCCCGAAGCACTGGTGCTATTGGGCGAACGAGCCGCGGCCGAGGGCCGCATTACCGAGGCCGGACTGCTCTTCGAGAAAGCCGCGAAGCTGCTAGACAAGTTCAACGAGAACCCCAGGCGAAAGCAGAATCTTCAGGTCCGCACTTACACGACCTGGGCGGGCGTTGAAGAGAAATCGGAAAACTGGAGCGAAGCCCAGAAGAGACTGGACGAATTGCTCAAAATCGAACCGCGCAGCGGCCTGGGTCACGAAAGTCTCGGCCGCGTTCTGTTCCGACTTGGAAAACAGAAAGAAGCTTACGCAGAGTTTCAAGCCGCGGCGGAATATGACAAGACCATTCTGCCAGCCGAATTGGCCATGGCCACTCTGGCCGCCGACAAACCCAAGGCCGAACAGTGGCTCAAATTGGCAATTCAAAAGAGCGGACAGGATTTGCGAACTCGGTTGGGAGTGACTCAGTTTCAATTGCGCAACAACAACGTAGATGAGGCCAAGATCCACGCCGAAGAGGCGATCAAAATGGATCCCACTGGGCTGGATTCCAATACCTGGATGGGCATTATTTCGCGAATGTTGGGGGATTACAAGAAAGCTGAAAAGCACCTCTCGCTGGCGCACCTGTTGGCACCGACTAACTCGGCCATTATCGACCACCTGGCTCTGTCGCTGATCGAGTTGCCCGACAAGGTCAGCCAACAGCGAGCGTTGCAGTTCGCGGAGCTGAACGTCCAGCAGTATCCCAATAATCACGACCTGTTACCCACACTGGGATGGGTCAATTACAAGCTGAATCGTCGCGCGGAAGCGAGCCGCGCTTTTACGGCCGTCATCAATTCACCTTCCGGCGTGGCATCGAGAAGCCCTGCGATGGCCTACTATCTGGCCACGGTAGCCAAGGAGCGCGGCAGAAACGCCGATGCCGTGCAGTATCTTACCGAAGCCCTCAACCACAACGAACCGTTCCCCTACCGAAAACCGGCGCAAGAACTACTCGCGCAACTCTCGAAGTTGGAAAAATCAAACGCCAAGAGCGCGAAACGGCAAAGCGGAGCGACGAAGTCGGAAGTCAAGGCCGAAGACAGTGTGTCGAAAACCGACGCGGACTCGACCAAGTAGCCTGCGGGCCAGAATCCGGCGTGTTTCTCGCGCAAACGCGTCACGGCGCAAAAAAAGGTCATGGCAAGCCGATCCATCGTCTTGCCATGACCTCTATCCTGAAGCGGGATTCACGTGCGTCCCGCCCTCCCGATGGGCATGTAGGAATTCTATCGGACGAAACGAGCAAAACCCTTGAAGCGATTTACGGGTGCTACCCGCTAGCGTCGGACAACTTTGCCCGATCGTCACGGCTTCCGAGTGGCAACATTCAAAAAAAAGAGCAGGCCCAATCGAGGGCCCGCCCTTTGCTTTGTTGATTCGCTCGAGACGTCAATTGCCTGGACAACCGCATTGGCGTCGCATGCAACCTCGGCCGTGGCCATGAACATATCCATCGTCGGGCCAAGGCGCGTACCAGGGGGACATGGTCCAGTGCACGCAGGTGCCCACGCCGCCGCAGGCCATGCACGGGGCGCCCAATCCGCCTTCAATGTTCGAAGTCTGGACCGAAACGCCAGGGCCGGTGAATCGTAAACCGGATGGTCTTGGCGCGTTCCAAACATCGTTGCTGGCTTGAAAGCCATAATCCTGCATGGGCTGCGCACCATGACTGATGCTGCCCAGCATCAACACAAGTCCTACCGCGGCAAGACAGGTCTTGCACATCGTAAGCTCCTTAGGACGAAAAAAGTGTTTTGAAAAAGACGCCGGCCAGTTGTAACCCAGGCGGGGTGGAAACCTGATCCACATGGCTCGCGGGTTGATTACCGCAGCGGGTACTGGCCTAAGCGTGGGCAATTCAAACATTCCCCACGCTAACCCGCAAGGCAAACCTAATCGTTAAATTTTGTGAATATTCTCCAGTTTGACTGCCGTCGTTGGCAGTTCGTATTCCGTGGCTCAGCAACCATTTACTGCTTAGAATGGGGCTTTCTCCGCTCCGTCGCCTTTTTTCACCACTCGGGGCCAACCTGAAAATCCAGTCGTAAGGCTTCTGTCATTGATTCCGTTTGCAACGACTCTTGAAACGTTCGGTCCAAATGCAGCCGTTTGGGCGTCCGTCCTGCTCGCGGTTTTCGGGCTCTTCGTGTTGGCCTGGCAGCGAAGGCGATTGCAGGGCACGACTCTGATCGCCCCTTGGTCCTGGGCCGTCATCTGTTTATCGGCACTTGGGGCTACGGAAACGCTCTCCGGGCTTACGATAACGCCGACACCGGAAAGTTGGATTGTGCCGTTGCGGTTTGTCTCGGCGATGAGCACGTTTTGCCCCTCAATGGCCCTGTTCGGCGCCAAACGCCCGCAGGACCGCGCCTGGCAATTCATTGTCTTGTCGCTCTGGGCAATCCTCAGCCTGCCGAGCTGCGAGTGGCTGCTGTTTGGCGGTATGCAGGAGATCCATCCCGCGCGGTTCTGGTTCCTGGTGGTCTTGATGAGCGTCGGGGCATTCAACAGTCTGGCCACCAGGTTCTGGGCCGCCGGGCTGCTGTATTGCGGTGGCCAAGTCGCGCTACTGACCCCGTTTCTGCCGGCTACTCACGATTGGCTGCCGGGGTCGCAAGGGCCCTTGCTTGGGCTGGTGCTCATCGTGGTGGCCTGGTCGCTGCGCGCCATGGGCTTGCCGGGTCCACGACTTGCCAAGCATCCTCTGGATCGAGCATGGCTCGACTTTCGCGACTCGTATGGCGTGGTCTGGGGACTGCGAATCGCCGAGAGGATCAATGCATCAGCCGCAAGTTATGGTTGGCCATCCACTCTCGCTTGGAGTGGCTTTGTCGCCAAGGATGGCCAGTGCATGACGGAAGTCTCTCCCGTCGTGGAAGAAGGCTTTCGCAATCTGCTGCGGCGTTTTGTTTCGCCCGCCTGGGTCGACGCGCGGATGGGCGAGCCGGCCGTCGATGGTTTGGCTAAAGCGTCAACTGCGTGAACTCGCGTACTCGGTTGGCGATTGCCGGCTCGACCGGCAGCCGTTCCATCGAACTGGCGCCGTAGAATCCGACAATGCCTTCGGTGCCGTCCAGAATGGCCTGTGCGTCGGCCGGTTCGGCAATTGGCCCGCCGTGGCACAGCACGAGGATCTCTTTGTTGACGCGTTTGGCCGCATCGTGCATGGCCTGAATCCGCGGTATGCAATCTTGCAATGAAAGTGCCGTCGCCGCGCCAATGGCGCCTTTAGTCGTCAGACCCATGTGCGGAATCAGAATATCGGCCCCGGCTCGCGTGAGGGCCTCTGCCTGCTCAACATCGAAGGCATAGGGAGTCGTCAGCAGGTTCATCGCGTGGGCCGCGCGGATCATGTCGACTTCCAACCCAAAACCCATGCCGGTTTCTTCCAGGCCCCGGCGAAATTGGCCGTCGATGAGCCCCACGGTCGGAAAGTTTTGCACGCCCGCGAATCCGGCCGCCGCCACGTCGCGCAAAAATAGTTTCATCACGCGAAACGGATCGGTGCCGCAGACGCCGGCCAGCACGGGCGTGCGTTGGACCACGGGCAGTACCTCGCGAGCCATTTCCATCACGATCGCGTTGGCGTCGCCATAGGGCATCATGCCCGAGAGTGAACCGCGGCCGGCCATGCGAAATCGGCCCGAGTTGTAGATGACGAGTAAGTCGACGCCGCCAACTTCGGACATTTTGGCGCTCAGACCCGTACCCGCGCCACCGCCGATGATCGGGCGGCCGGCGGCCACCTTGGCGCGCAAACCAGCCAGGATTTCTTCGCGTTTGAATGAACTCATGCCGGGCCAACAGCCTATTAGTACGCCTTCCAATAAGTTCCAACCGGGTGCCCGTTGTCACGCGAGCACGAATCCCGCAGGGTTTCGTGCGGGCCAGCCCACGGCGGCACAGGCAAA
>JAYVCO010000281.1:0-3318 GCA_043749935.1 Planctomycetia bacterium | reverse complement strand
CGACATTCTCGATCTGGCGAAGATCGAGAACGGCTCGATGGAGATCCAGCGAGGCTCCATTATGGTGTCCCGTCTGGTCGAGCGCGCCGTGCAAATGTTCCGCGAGCGAGCGGTTCGTCAAGGTTTGCGACTTGTCGCCGACGTGGATTCTAGCTTGCGCATGATCGTGGGCGACGAGCGTCGGCTCAAGCAATTACTCTACAACTTGTTGTCGAATGCAATCAAGTTCACGCCGGAAGGGGGCGAGGTCCGCGTTACCGTGCGGCCCGAGGCAGACAGCGTCGTGTTGACGGTTGCGGATACGGGTATTGGAATTCCCCTGGACGAGCAACAGAAAGTATTCGAAAGCTTTTACCAGATGGACTCGACGCTCTCGAAGAACGCACAAGGCACCGGCCTGGGATTGGCGATGGTTCGCCAAATCGTCGAACTGCACGGTGGAACCGTGTGTGTGACGAGCGAACCCGGACAGGGGAGCTCCTTCATTGTTACGCTGCCCCAGTCCACTGGCGCGGAACACGAGTCACAAACCGCGATCGTCGGCGAGATGGCCAAGGTCTGAGACGGATCCACCCGGCAGAGAAACGAACATGACAACACTCAACGTACATGAACAGGCCGGCCTCGATCCAAACTCTGGCGACAGCCCTTTGGTATTGATTGTCGAAGACAACGACAAGAACGCGCGTCTGCTCGCGACGATGCTGAAAGGTGCAGGGTATCAAGTCCGTTTGGCGATGGATGGTAGCGAGGGAGCACGAATGACATGCGAACTGCTTCCGGCCATGATCCTCACCGACTTGCAAATGCCCGGCATGGACGGGCTGGAAATGACGCGAATTTTGAAGGCGCGGCCCGATACCTGCTCGATTCCCATCATCGCCGTCACTGCCCACGCGCTCGACGAACACCGTGAGCAGGCCCTGGCGGCCGGATGCTGTAATTTCATTTCAAAACCTTTTAGGTACAGGGACCTGCTAGCCGAGGTCGCCCGTGCTATCGGCCGAGAACTCACTCATGTCTGAGATCACAATTCCCTTACTAGATAGCGGATCAGACCCCATGACATGCGCGACAATTGCCACGACACGATCTACCGCCGAACCGCTCGCGGCGGACAATGACTCTCAGCGAGATTCGGCGCGCGCCAGAATTCTCATTATCGAGGACGATCCGCGGAGCGCGCGGATGGTCAGCGCGCACTTGCAGAGTGCGGGCTATCGCGTGGATATCGCTTATCTGGCGGCCGAGGCTCAGAAAAGTGTCGAGACCGCGCTGCCAGACTTGATCCTCTGCGACATTTGCCTTCCGGACATGGATGGAATTCAGTTCACGACCTGGTTGCGCCACCGATTCGTCGATGCCAACCTTCCGGTCGCATTGATCACCTCCTCGGATGACAGCAAGATTCTTTCGCGGGGTCTCGAGGCCGGGGCGGATGACTTTTTGGCGAAGCCTGTCAATTCGTTGGAACTGCGCAGTCGCGTTCGATCGCTCCTGCGCAGCAAGTTCATGGCGGACGAACTGCGAGCGAAAGAGCAGGCGTCGTTGCCGCACGGCAATGAGGGTGCGCGGGCTGCCTCGAGTCAAGATGGAAAGGGCGAAAGTCGTGTCCCAGTGGTAGTCGTCATTGAGGACAATCCTCAAGAGCGGCGGTTGATGCAAGCTCAACTCGCGGAGTTGAAATGTGAGACTCGCGTTGCCGATAGCGCCGAAGAAGGAATGGCGCTTATCCGACAATTGTCTCCCGACCTGGTCGTGTTGGACCTTTTGCTGCCGAAGTGCGACGGATACGAATTCATCTTGAATGTGAAACGAGATAGCGATTGCGCGCATGTTCCGATCCTGGTCGTGAGCGCTTTGACCGAAGTCGAAGATCGGGTCAAAGCTCTCGAGCTAGGTGCCGATGATTACATTACCAAAGGTTTCGAGCGGGTCGAATTCGAAGCTCGCGTGCGGCGCTTGCTGCGACTAAAAGATTCGCTCGACAAGCTCAATTCGCGCTGCAATCAGGCCATGCAAATGGCGGTTACCGATAGTCTGACCGGGCTCTTCACTGCCGGGTTCATGCGAGAGACGCTGCAAAGCCAATTGAGCTATGCGCGGCGCAGTGGGGAACCCTTTGCCGTCATTTTTGCCGACATCGACCATTTCAAACAAATCAATGATACTCACGGGCATGCCGCCGGAGATGCGGTGTTGCGGTCGGTTTCCACGGCGATCGGCCAAATGGCGCGGCAATCGGATACGGTGGCCAGGTACGGCGGCGAGGAATTCGTGGTGCTCTTGCCTCACACCAATCGGTCCGGCGCCATGTTGTTGGCGGAGCGGATGCGCGAAGCGGTTGGTGCGATCGAAACCAGGTTGGGCGGCACGCAGTCCATCAACGTGACAATGAGCCTTGGCGTGGCAGCTTTTCCGGAGGACGCAGCCGACGGAGAGTCGCTCTTGGAGTGTGGCGATGCCGCGATGTATCGGGCAAAGCAAGCGGGCCGCAATCGCGTAATGACGACTGCAGCTGCGGCGATGTAAATAGACCCGTCGTGCGCGTGGCGATGGGTAACTCTGAAAAATAACGAGTGGATTCAAATGCAAGCCAGTCTGGATGTTCGACGCATTTGGTCCTGTCGGAAGCTTCCCGTCGATTGGCGCTGGTACTTGTTCGCGACTCTATGGCTTCTGGCCATCATGGTTGGGTTTGGGCTCGTCGTCGACTTTGAAACAAAACCGTCGGCCTCAGCCGATTGGGAGCCAACCTGGCCTGTGGGTTCCCATTTGGCGCTTGCAGGCGATTCGACAACGATTGTGATGTTTTTGCACCCGGCCTGTCCTTGTTCGTCGGCAAGTCTGGAAGAGCTGAACGAACTGTTGGCAGATAAAAAGGCCCCGGCCAAGACTTATCTCGTCATTGTCGGGCCCGCTGAGGCCGAAGAGATCGGTACCAATCAAAGCCACGCCGCAACCATTCCAAACACCGTGCTATGGCTCGATGAAAGCGGCGAGGAAGCTCGGCGCTTTGGCAGCCGGACGTCTGGAGATGTTTTCGTGTTCGATGCCAGCGGACGACTGCGATTCCAGGGCGGAATCACCGCCGCCCGCGGGCATGTTGGGCCGAACGCAGCTTCAGCAGCCGCGTTGGCGGCGATCGATGGGCGCAACACTGCTGAATGTCACATGCCCGTGTTCGGTTGCCCTTTGTTCTAAGGCAATTCAAGCGGCTAGTACGCCTTCCAATAAGTTCCAACCGGGTGCCCGTTGTCACGCGAGCACGAATCCCGCAGGGTTTCGTGCGGGCCAGCCCACGGCGGCACAGGCAAA
>JAYVCO010000280.1:0-15114 GCA_043749935.1 Planctomycetia bacterium | reverse complement strand
GACGACTTTGCCGTCCTGCCGGTGCTGCATACACTGATGATGGATGACATCAGGGTGCAGCAATATACGTTGCGCTTTCTCAAGCACGGTTTTTTCGTGTCTCGAGAAGAGCGACAGCCGATCGGGGCTTTGGAACTAACCGAAGGTTAGTTCTGCCTGGTGGTCGCGCGGCGCAATGATCTAACGAGGTACGTGATCGGGTGAGTCAATCGTCGGGAAGAATCGCTGGCATTGATTTCGGCACGGTTCGCATCGGGATCGCGATTTCGGACGCGAATCAAACGTTTGCCAGCCCCTTGGAAACGTATCAGCGAAATGGTGAGGCAGCCGATCGCAAACGATTCGTGCGATTGGCCGCCGAAGAACGGATCGGCCTGTTTGTGGTGGGGCTGCCGGTGCATCTCGATGGCCGCGAGAGCGACAAGTCGAAAGAAGCCCGCCGTTTTGGCCAATGGTTGACCGAAACGACCGGCGTGGGCGTGCGATTCTTTGACGAACGGTTCACCACGCACGAAGCCCAACTCTATTTGGCCGATGCCAAGCTGAGCAAGAAGAAACGCAAAGAGCGGCTCGACAAGCTGGCCGCGCAGATCATGCTGACCGCGTTTCTCGAGCACCAACGCGCTCATCCCGACGAAATCGCGGAGCCTCCGCGCGGATTGGAAGGATAGCTTCGATGTCGAAATTGATTTTCGGCTGCGGATACCTGGGCCGCCGCGTGGCTCGACGGTGGCGAGAGGCGGGCGAGGAAGTCTTCGTCGTCACGCGCAGCGTTGAGCGTGCCCGAGCTTTTTCTGAAGAAGGTTATCACCCGATCGTGGCCGACGTGTTACATCAGCCCAGTCTGGCGCAACTGCCGGCCGCCGACACGGTGCTGTACGCCGTCGGTTTCGACCGTGGCGCGGGCGTTTCCATGCGCGAGATGTTCGTGGCCGGATTGAATGCGGTGCTCGACGCGCTGCCGGACGGAACTGGAAAATTCATTTACATCAGTTCGACGGGCGTCTATGGACAGTCGCACGGGGAGAGTGTCGACGAAGATTCGCCCTGCCAGCCGGTGCGCGAAGGCGGCAGAGCCTGTTTGGAAGCCGAACAAGTGCTAGCCTCGCATGATCTCGGCAGACATGCGGTCATTCTGCGGATGGCGGGCTTGTATGGTCCAGGACGAATTCCTAACGTCGCCGAGATCCGCCGCAGTCAACCGATTGCCACGCCCGAGCGGGGATTCTTGAATTTGATTCACGTCGACGATGCGGCATCCGTGGTTGAAGCGGCGGCCGAACGGGCCACGCCGCCTCGGACGTTTGTTGTCTCCGACGGATGTCCCGTCGAGCGAAGGGAATACTTTGCAGAGCTCGCGCGGCTGCTGCACGCCGCTCCCCCCCGGTACATACCCCCGCCAGCCGATTCTCCCGCCGCGGTGCGGTCCGCATCCGACAAACGGGTCGAGAACGATCGGATGTTGGCCGAGTTGAGACCTCATCTCAGATATCCTTCGTATCGTGAAGGATTGCGAGCCATTGTGGCCGAGGAAGTTCTATGGACAGCGAACGATTGAGTCAATGGCACAGTTTTGACGCTTGCCGGTCGGTGAACCGGGTTTTAGAATCGAATTCTTGTGTGGGTAGGAACTTGTATTAAAACCCGACTCACTCGACACTTCAAAGTCTCAATGCGCCGTCGGCCGAATTGCTGGCCAAGCGCGCCTGTGCGGAAGGAATCTGACCTATGCTCCAGCGGAAGCCTGTCTTCCCACATGTGATCGAAATGAATCATCAGGCCGGACAACGGCTTGGTTGCAACGTCTACTTGATCTACGACGAGACCGAGTGGCTGTTGATCGACGTGGGGTATGAGGAGACGGTGGACGAAATCGTCGAGTTGATCCGTCAGCTCGATTTTCCGCTCTCAACGTGCAAGGCCCTGATCGCCACGCATGCCGACGTGGATCATATTCAAGGCTTGGCGAAGATCAATCAACTGCTCAAGACCAAGATCATCGGTCACCCGCTGGCCGCCGAGTCATTGGCCACGGGCGACAAGATCAAGACCTTCGCGGAAATTGCGGCCCAGAACATCCACTTGAAAATGCCGCCGGTCAAGCTCGACGGCCTCGTCGACGAGGGAGACAAGATTGCCTTGGGTGGTCTGACGCTGGAGGTCTGGCACACGCCAGGCCACACCGATAGCCAGCTTTCGTTTCGCTTGGGCGATTTGTTGTTCAGCGGCGACAATATCTATCGCGACGGTTGCGTGGGCGCCATCGATGCCCACCACGGCAGCGATATTCCCGCCTTTGTCTCCAGCTTGCGGCGCATCCGCGCCAGCGACGTGCGTTGGCTGTTGCCCAGCCACGGACCGATTTTTCGCAAAGACAACGCCTTGCTCGATCGGGCCATTGCACGGCTCGAAAGTTACTTGCACATGGCCGACTTCGGCACCTGCGCCATCGACTGGCCGCTAATGGATGAGTGGGACAAGGAATTGGCGGCGGGGCGAATGCCGCAGTAGGGGGCGGCAGGTACTGGGTAGTTCCTGTGTCGCCGTGTGGCGAGGGTTAGCACGCGAACTGAGCAACTACTTTTTGGTGCCAGTCGCACGCGTGAAATCGGGCGGCAGCCATTTGATGTTGTTCTGTATTGCCTCGGGAAACAATTGAGCAACGCGGTCGAACTCAGATTGTTCCGCTACCGTCAGCTCAAATGGTATCCTCTCAGGCACCATGATTCCGATGCTTGCATAGCCCGGCTCGCCGAAGAGCCACAGTAAGCCCGGCGCCGTTGCGCTTGTGGGCAGACCGGAGCCCTTGCCGAGTGCAGTGACGAGTTTCCTGTCGCCCGTAAACCGCCCGCTGCTCAATGCTCTGTGCCGTTGATGGATCCAGTTGAATTCGTATCCCAGCCAGCACGCGAAGACCGTCACCGCAATGAACAGCGTTCGCAAGCTAAAGCGCGGCCAGCGGCGTTCAGAGGCGATGGTCAGGGAATCAGCCATCGCATTAGCTCCCATACCAGAATCGGAGCGATGATCCAGAGAACTTGCCATGGGCTGTCGCGCCGGCCCCGGCGAAGGGGATCGTCGATGATATTAGCTGGCTTGGTTTCGCCTTGGCTCATTCGGGCATTGTGATATGGTTGGACCAGTCAAGGCAAGTGTTTAATCGACACGCATCCTAGCTTAAGGACCATCCTGAACAGAGAACCCCAATCACGACGGTGGATCGTTCCGTGCTAGCAGTCGCTTCATCCTTCTCGCTACTCTCGCGAAGTCCTAACTCCAGCGGCACCCGCCCCTTCATGCCGCTCTGCAATCTGTAGCGGTTCTAACGGATATTCCCTCAATACCGTCTGTGATGCGTGTCGATGGGTATCTGTAGACCCAGCGACCTGGACTTGCCGGCTCCCCGTATGGCCGCCGTCCGGGTTCACTTCGAATACTTAGGGGGGAAAACTCGATGATCCGCCGCACCTTGCTTGCGCTATTATGCGCGGCGGGGGTGGGAGCGATTTTGTCGGCCGACCAGGCCCAAGCCCAGCAGGCTTATGGTCGGCAATGGGGCCAGTCTTACGGCACCCGCGACTGGAATCGCTTGTACCACTACCCGTACGTCTACTACCCGCAAAACTTCTGGTCGAGCGAATACTACAAGAGCTCTGACGACTTGTATCACCGCTATCCGCCAGAAATGCGCGTGCCGGTCTACAACAAGCAATGGATGAACTTTTATCCCGAAGGCGCGCTGTATCACAGCGGCCATCACTTCATCCTCGACACGTTCTAGCCTACTGGCCGAACAGGCCAGCCTGTTGGCAACGGATCGAAGAGCATAGCTAAACGACCGCTTGGTCGGCTAGGGAGCATGGCAAAACCAGGTGCTGTGACTTACAGCCCCGTGCGCCCGAACCGATAGAGCGCTTCGCTGGCCTGGACCAACTGGTCCAGTGCCAGCCATTCATCGGCCGTATGCGCCTGATCGATCGAGCCGGGCCCGAACACGATCGACGGCACTCCGGCGCCGGCGATCGCCGCCGCGTCGGTCCCAAACGGGACGCCAATCTTGGCGCAGTCGATCCGCGCTTCGCGGGCCGCCATCACCATCCGTTCGGCTAGCGGGCCGTTGGCCCGATCCAACAGCCCGGCGCCGATCAGGAAAGGCTTTTCGTGCTCGATCGTCGGATCGGAGCCCATTTCGCGCGTGACGTAATCGAGCACGTGCCGATAAGCTTCTTCGGGCTTCTCACCCGGGATCAGTCGCCGATCGATTTCGATCGCGCAAGCATCGGGTACCGTGTTGACGCTCAAGCCTCCGGATATCGTGCCCACGCTCAACGTTGGTTGGCCACATAGCGGATGCTCGCCCAATGTATGCGCGACTTCGTGCTGGTAGCGCTCGAGCGTTTCCAACACGCGAGCCATCTTGAAGATGGCGTTGACCCCTAACTGAGGCTGCGAGCTGTGGGCAGCTCGTCCATGAGTGCGGCAGCGCCAGCGGACGACCCCTTTGTGTGCGACCACGGTTTGCAACTGGGTCGGTTCGGCAATGACGGCGCCGTCGGGCTGGCGTGGAATCACGGAGCCCGGCTGCGACCACATTTTCGTCAGTGCCGTCGCACCGCTGTAGCCGTGCTCTTCGTTGACCGTGCAGGCCATCACGATCGTGGGCATGCCGCGCGGCCGCTCCTCGGCCAATCGCGCCACGGCTCCGAGCATTGCCGTCATGCCGCCTTTGATGTCGCACGCGCCGCGACCATAGAGCCGGCCCTCGCGCACCACGGGCGTCCACGGCTCGATCGTCATGCCCACCACGGGCACGGTGTCCTGATGGGCCTCGAAAAGAATGAGCTGCCCGCCTTCGCTCGGCGGCACCTGGCCGTCAAGTCGAGCGACGATGTTGTCGCGTTTCGGTTCAACCGTTTGTCGCTGATAAGGAAGGCTCAAGCTCTTGAAAAGAGCTTCGAGATAATCGGTCACTCGATACTCGAAATACTCGGGCCCGCTGACCGCTTGTCCCATGGGGTTGACGCTCGGCAACGCCACCAGGTCGCTTAACGTTCTGACCAGATCCAGAGCCATCTTCGAACACTTTAAGCGGAGATTAGAGATAAAGGCGTGGTAAGCGAGCGAGTCGGACGTACGAGCGTTATCATAACGGGTCAGCAACCCGGGCGGACGCGAGACAAGTCGGTTTTATGGGTGTCTTGTGCCAGGCGGGCGGGTCGATGAAATTCGCCGGTTTTCCAGCCAATGCCCTCCGCTTGACCGGTCTCGGCAGTGCCGATACCATTTTTATTGCGAGAAGACCCCGGGGCGGGTCTTTTCTTACGACCTACTTTGTGACAAGATTCACAAAGTACCTAAACCCCGCCGGTTTCTGCCATGGAACATGCCGTCCTGCCAATTTTCCTGTTCGCTCTGTGCGCGACTGCCGTGGCGGCCGGCTTGTTGGGTGTCGGGGCCTTGGTCGGGCCACACAAACAGAGCCGGGTCAAGCAAATGCCCTACGAAAGTGGCATGGACCCGATTCACGACACGCGACGCCGCTTCGACGTCCGATTTTACCTCGTCGCGATCGCGTTTCTGGTGTTCGACGTCGAGCTCTTGTTCCTCTATCCCTGGGCCGTGGCCAGCCGGCATCCGCACGGCATCGACGCCGCGGTGGCGGCTGGTTGGGTCGCTAGCCGGGGATTGGTGTTTGGCGAGGTGATCTCCTTCATTCTGTTGTTGGCGGCGGGTTTCGTGTTTGCCTGGCGCAAAGGGGTTTTCAAATGGCGGTAGAACTGCCCGAAAACGTGGTGGTTAGCAAACTCGACGAGTTGGCCAGTTGGTGCCGCAAGAACAGTCTGTGGCCGATGCCGTTTGCCACGGCTTGCTGCGGCATCGAGCTGATGGCGACCGGCGCGAGCCGTCACGACTTAGCCCGCTTCGGGGCCGAAGTGTTTCGCTTCAGCCCACGCCAGTGCGATCTGATGATCGTGGCCGGCCGGGTCGTGATGAAGATGTTGCCCGTGCTGCAGCGCATCTGGCAACAGATGCATGAACCGAAATGGTGCATCTCGATGGGCGCGTGTGCGTCGACCGGCGGAGTTTTCGACACTTACAGCGTGGTCCAGGGCATCGATCGGTTCCTTCCGGTCGACATGTATGTGCCCGGCTGTCCGCCGCGGCCGGAGCAGTTGATCCAGTCGATCATCGACTTGCAAGACAAGATTCAGCGCGAAGGCACGATTGGCGGCCGCGAGTTTGCCACCCGCTCTCGCCAACTGGCACCGCATGCACTGATCGAGTTGCCGGTCATTACTTTGCCGCGCGGCGCGAGCCATTTTCCGCAGGTTATTCGAGCGCATGATTGATCCGCAGACAACCGCCGCGTTGACCGCCGCTTTTCCAGCGATCGCCTGGAGCGAATTTCGCGGCGACGCGCGCGCTGTGGTTTCGCGCGACGAATTGTTCGCGGCACTCAAGCTGCTGCGCGACCAGCGGGGGTTCGACCTGTTGGTCGACATTACCTGCGTCGATTACTTGAACTATCGCAACGCCGAAGACCGCTTTGGGCTGGTGTATTTGCTGGCCAACACGCAAACCAACGAGCGGATCACAGTGCGCTCTTTCGTCAACGAGCCCGATCTCGTGGTGCCCTCGGCGGTGCCGTTGTGGGCGGGGGCGAATTGGCTAGAGCGCGAAGTGTGGGACATGTTTGGCATTCGCTTCGACGGACACCCCGATCTGCGGCGTATTCTGTTGCCCGACGAATTTGTCGCCTTTCCGTTGCGCAAGGACTATCCGTTGCAAGGGCGTGGCGAGCGACATAATTTTCCAGTGCTGCATAGGAATGAAGGGTAGGGGAAAGTAGGGGTTGGGGGTTAGGGATTGGGGATTAGGACGATACAGATCCCTCTCCCTTTGGGAGAGGGTAGGGTGAGGGTTTTTGAAATCTGGCCTGGACTGTGATGGGTGACTGAGTTTTTCATGCCGATCGTTGCCGCAAAATCCGTGGAAGAACTAGCTGAGGCGGAAGCGCGGGATTACCTGTGGACCTTGAATTTCGGTCCACAGCATCCGGCCACGCACACCACACTGCGCATCGTGCTGATGCTCGACGGCGAGCGCGTCGTCGACGCGATTCCGGATATCGGCTACCTGCACTCTGGCTTTGAGAAGATCGGCGAACATCTCAACTACAATCAATACGTGACGGTCACAGACCGCATGAACTACATTTCGCCCTTGGCCAACAACATCGCCTGGCACGGCGCGGTGGAAAAGCTAATGGGTCTGGAGATTACTCCGCGCTGCAAGTACCTGCGCACGATCCTGGCCGAGTTGGCCCGGATTAGCGATCATTTGTTGTGCAACGGCGCTGTGGGGCTCGATACCGGCGCATTCACGTTTTTTCTCTACGCGTTTTATCAACGCGAAGTGCTGTACGATATTTTCGAGACGCTCTGCGGAGCGCGGTTCACGAATAGCTATACGCGCGTGGGCGGCGTGATGTACGACGCCACGCCGCTGGTGATCGAAAAAATTCGCGAGTTCGTGCGTAATTTTCCCAAGACGCTGGCCGATATGGACCGGTTGCTCAATCGCAATCGAATCTTTGTCGATCGCACGAAGGACGTGGGCGTATTGACCAAGGCCGCAGCCATCAGCGGCAGTGCCAGCGGCCCGCTTGCTCGGGCCAGCGGCGTGACTCGCGACTTGCGCAAGGACGAGCCGTATCTGGCCTACAAGGACTTCGATTTTCAGGTCTGCTGCGCGACGGCCGGCGATTGCTTTTCGCGCTACCTGGTCCGCATGGCCGAAATGCGCGAGAGCTTGAAGATCGTCGAGCAGGCCATCGAAAACCTGCCCACCGGGCCGGTCAACGTCGGCATCGACGAGCGGACCACGCTGCCGAACAAGCAGCAAGTCTACTCAACGATCGAAGGCACGATTTCGCACTTCGAGCTGGTGATGGCCAACCGGGGCTTTGTCGTGCCGAACGACGAGAGCTACGCCGCCATCGAAGCGCCCAATGGCGAGTTGGGGTTCTACCTGGTGGGCAACGGCACCGATTATGCCTATCGAGCTCGCTGCCGCCCGCCGTCCTACATTCACTTTGCGTTATTCCCGCAACTGATTCGCGGCCACACGCTGAGCGACGTGGTGGCCGTGTTGGGAAGTTTGAATATCATCGCTGCCGAACTAGACCGTTAGCGCGAGAAAATAGAACGACGATGGCGACTGCCGAACGTGTATTGACCGATGAAATGATCGAGGCCATCAAGGCCTATTTCCCGCGCTATCCGACGCGCCAAGCGGTGACGTTGCCGGCGCTGCACATCGTCAACCAGCGGCTGCGCTATGTGCCGCTGGCGGCTGTCGTGGAAATTGCTCACTTGCTGGGGCTGGCTCCAGCCGAGGTGCAAGACACGCTGTCGTTTTACGGTTTTTTCAAACAAGACAAGCCTCATGGCGAAACGCGGGCCTGGGTTTGTCGATCGATCGCGTGTGCGCTGCGCGGTGGCGAAGAGCTGCTGGATCACCTGTGCCACACGGCCGGCATCCGCCCCGGCCAGACGACCGCCGACGGCAAGTTGACCCTTGAATTCGCCGAATGCCTAGGCGCCTGCGATTTCGCGCCCTGCATTCTGGCGGGCGATAAGCTCGTGAAAAATGTGACGCACGAAGCGGCCGACCAGTTGTTGAAAGAACTGCGAAACGGAACCAACGCCAAGGGAAATGGACAGCCCTAAGTCGCGCGCGAAAAACCGCCGTCCGACAAAATAATCATACAATCATGCCGAAATTCGAACCCGTTCTGCTGGCCAACATCGATAAACCCAATAGCCATATGCTTCAGGCGTATGAGGCGACGGGTGGGTATCGCGCGCTCAAGAAGGTCCTGGCCGAATCGACGCCCGCGGCGTTCGTCGAGACGATCAAATCCAGCAATCTGCGCGGTCGGGGCGGAGCCGGGTTTCCGACCGGGCTCAAATGGTTTTTCTTGCCGAAGGACCATCCAGGCCCGATCTACATGTGCATCAATGCCGACGAGAGCGAGCCGGGCACGTTCAACAATCGCATTCTGATGGAACAAGACCCGCACCAGGTGATCGAAGGCATCATTCTCAGTTGCTTCGCCACTCGGGCCACGACGGCTTATATCTACATTCGTTACGAATACCCATTGTCATTGGAGCGGTTGCAAGCAGCCATCGACGAGTGTTACGCCGCGGGCTACTTGGGCCAGAAAATCCTCGGCAAGGATTTCTCACTTAACCTGTACCTTCACCGTGGTGCGGCCGCTTACATTTGCGGAGAAGAGACGGGCCTGATCGAGAGTCTCGAAGGCAAACGGGCTTGGCCGCGCATCAAGCCGCCGTTTCCGGCCGTCGAGGGTGTATTTCGCAAACCCACGGTGGTCAATAACATCGAAACCGCTTGCTGCGTCACGCAAATCGCGGCGCGGGGGGTCGAGTGGTTCAAGAGCATCGGCGTGCCATCGGATCCGAAGAATCCGCGCGATCCGGGCAGCTATGGCCCGAAGCTTTACTGTTTGAGTGGTCACGTGAACAAGCCCGGTTGTTACGAGGCGCCCTTGGGCATCACCTGCCGGGAACTGATTGACGAATATGGCGGCGGAGTCTGGAAGGGACGCAAGGCGAAGGCCGCGATCCCCGGCGGCATCAGCATGGGACTATTGACCGAAGCTGAATTCGACACGCCGTTGGATTTTGCCGGACCGGGCCGCGTTGGCTGTTTGGGTTTGGGAACCGCGGCGGTCGTGGTGTTGGACGAGACGGTGTCGATGGTCGACTTCTTGCACAATAGCTGCCGGTTTTTCGCCCACGAGAGTTGCGGGCAATGCACGCCCTGTCGCGAAGGGACGGCCTGGTCGCTCACGATGATGTCGCGCATCAAGGCGGGCAAGGGCCGATTGCGAGATTTGGATTTGTTGCTGGAAATCGGCGATTCGATTGGCATCATGCCCGGCACCACGATTTGCGGCCTGGCCGACGGAGCCGCATGGCCGATCAAAAACGCGATCCGCAAGTTTCGTGGTGAATTCGAAGAGTACATCAAACGAACCAACCCCACCGGGTACATGGTGACTGACGCGGTCGAGTCGCTGCCGATCCTGGCTGGGCACTAGTATCGCAAGTTAAACGAACAATGGATCACACCAACCCGAAGCGCAAGCGAGGGAGAGCGACGAAGAGCCCTCGCTCGCGCTTCGGGTTAGTGGAAGGTGGAAACGTGGAACCGCCGCTCGTACGGGTTCGTGGTCTTACAGAGTGAGTAGCGTATGGCAATCGTGATTGTCGATGGAAAACAGGTCGAGCTGGCTCCCGGGGAGCGGCTCAATGGCATTCAAGCGGCCGAGCGGGCCGGCGTCGATATTCCTCGCTATTGCTGGCACCCCGGACTGTCGGTCGTAGCCAGTTGCCGCATGTGCCTGGTCGAAACCGGCACTCGCAACGCCGAAACCGGCGCGATCTCCATGTTGCCCAAGCTGGTTCCGGCCTGCCAGACGCCTGCCACCGATAACACGGTGTTCGTCACCAACAGCGAAAAAGTCGAGCGCAGCCGGGCGATGGTCGAGGAAGACCTGCTGATCGATCATCCGATCGACTGCCCGATCTGCGACAAGGCCGGCGAGTGCTACCTGCAAGATTACCACTTCAAATACGGCCAGGATAAACGCCGCGCCGACGTCCGGCCCTTTACCAGCCGCCGGCGCGAGATGGGTGAAACGGTCACACTGTTCGTCGATCGTTGCGTCATGTGTACCCGTTGCGTTCGCTTCACGCGCGAAATCACCGGCACCAGCGAACTGTTCGTGATCAATCGCGGCAGCGACGAGGAAATCGACGTCTTCCCGGGTCACCCACTGGAAAACAAAATGTCGGGCAACGTCGTCGATCTCTGCCCGGTCGGCGCGTTGGGCGACAAGGACTTCCTCTATCAGCAGCGCGTGTGGTTCATGAAGAACCACGAAGGCGTTTGCACGGGGTGTTCGACTGGCTGCTCGATCGACGTCGAGGAGAACCTGGATACGGTTTACCGCCTCAAGCCCCGCACCAACCCTCACATCAACGAATGGTGGATGTGCGACGAAGGCCGCTATGGCTATCACCACGTGCATAGTGACGGGCGGCTGACCGGCCCACGACGAAACGATGGCCAAGGCGTGCTGAGCTTGGAATGGACGCAGGTGCTTTCGGAAATCGACGCCCGCTTTCGCGCTGCCGCTCGGCTGGCTGCCGTGCTTTCGCCGAATTTGACCGTTGAAGAGGCATACTTGCTGGCCAAGTATGTGCGGCAGATCGATCCGCAGGCCACCGTCGTGCTCGGGCCGGTGCCCGTTGTCGGACAAGATGAGACGTTTAAGAACGGCTTCACGATTCATGCCGAAAAGTGTCCGAATCGACGCGGCGTGGAAGAAGTCGTCCGCCATTTCATGGATCACGTGGCGACGCTCGACGAATTGCTGCCCAGCATCGCCGCCGGCGAGATCAGGGGCGTGTGGGTCAGTGGCGGATACAAGCACGATTGGATCGATGCCGCGACGGCCGAGCAATTGGCCGCCGTCGACTGCCTGGTCGTGCAAGATCTGTTCACTTCCAAACTGATGGAATTGGCCAGATATCAACTGCCGGGCGCCGCGTTCCCGGAGCGAGAAGGTTCCTATGTGAATCACGCCGATCGGCTGCAAAGCGTCGCCTGGGCGATTCGACCGCCGGCAGGCGTGCGGGTCGAGGCGGGAGTGTATTGGGAGCTGTTATCGATGCCTGGGCTGGTCAAGGCCCGCCGCGTGCTGGACGAAGTGGCTCGAGAGATTCCGTTCTTTTCCGCCGCGCTCGACCCGGTGGGACCGTTGGGAGTGGATTTGACATCGCCGGTGTTGGCCGAAGCCGCGACGAGAGGTTGAAGTAAGGAATCATGCAGACGACTCTGGAATCTCTGATGGCGCCGCTGGTGAAGATCGCCCTGGTCGTGTTTGGGCTGATGACGGCGGCCGCCTACCTGGTGCTGCTCGAACGTTGGATTGCCGCCTGGGTTCAGGATCGCAAGGGCCCGAACCGCGTCGGAATTCCGTTGACCAAGATCAAGTTGTTCGGTCTCGGACAGCCGTTGGCTGACGGTTTGAAGTTCATTTTCAAGGAAGAGTACACGCCGGCGCACGTCGACAAGGCTTTGTATCTTCTAGCGCCGCTGACGATCATGGCCGCCGCCTTGGCCATCTTTGCGGTTATCCCATTCGGCAGTGTGCTGCCGCCGCTGGATATTCCAGGCCTGAAGGAGCCCATTCGACTGATCGTGGCCCCCAACGTCGACGTGGGCATGGTCTATGTGTTCGCGCTGAGCAGCATTGCCGTGTATGGCGTCATCTTGGGCGGCTGGGCGAGCAATAACAAGTACAGCTTTCTGGGCGGATTGCGTTCTAGTGCCCAGTTGATCGCGTATGAAATCCCGCTGGGGCTGGGAATCCTGGGCGTCGTGCTCGCTTCGGGCTCGTTGCGGTTGGACGCCATCATCGATGGGCAAGCGACCAGCGGCGTATGGAACGCGTTTTCGCAGCCCTTGGGCCTGGTGGTGTTCATGATCGCGGCCTTCGCCGAGGCGGCCCGCTTGCCGTTCGACTTGCCCGAGTGCGAACAGGAATTGATTGGCGGTTATCACACGGAATATGCGGGCATGAAGTTGCTGCTGTTCTTGATTGCCGAATTCTTGCACATGGTCGTGGCGGCATTCTTGATCGTGATTCTGTTTTTCGGTGGCTGGCACCTGTGGGGCATGAGCCCGCCGGGCGCCGAACTCGGCTGGCCCGAGGCGATTCTGCGGATCCTTGTGCTATTCGGCAAAGTCATGGCCGTGATCGTGTTTTTCATGCTCGTCCGCTGGAGCTGGCCCAGATTCCGTTTCGATCAACTCATGAACCTGGCCTGGAAGGTGATGCTGCCGCTGGGGCTGGTCAATCTATTGGCCGTGGCCTCGGTAGTCGAGTATGTCCACGTGCGAAAGCTCGATGGGCTCGATACGAGTACCGGTTTAGTGATTGGCGTGGGCTGGGTTGTGGCTATGGTGGCCTGGCTGTTGGCGGGCCTGTTGTCTCCGCTTCACACCGACAATCGGCCGCGATTGGACATGCAGCGCCCACCCGAGTTCGAACACGTGGACTCGGACACACCTGAAAGCCAGGAATTGGTTACGCGGTAAACGCGTTTTTTCAAGAAACCAGACGATGCAAGCAAACGACCCACAGATCAGTTGGATTGAAGAGCCCAAGCTCGGGCTGGCGGGCAAGATGTACTTGCCGCTGTTCGTGCAGGGTTTGACGACCACGGCCAAACATCTGTTCAGCCAGAAAGTGACCGTCAGTTTTCCCGAGGCGCGCCCGCAAATCGGCAATCCGCTGATCTATCGGGGCGTTCACCGGTTGAACAAGGACGAGCAGGGGCGCGTCAAATGCGTAGCCTGCTTTCTGTGTGCCACGGCCTGTCCTGCGCATTGCATCGACATCGTGGGCGTGGAGAGCCCTTGGTCCGATCGCGAGAAGTATCCCGAAAGCTTCACGATCGACGAGCTGCGCTGCATTTTCTGTGGCATGTGCGAAGAAGCTTGCCCAGTGGATGCGATTGAACTGACCAGCTTGTTCGATCTCACCGGCCGCAGCCGCGAAGAAATGATCTTCGACAAGGAAAAACTGCTGAGCGTGTATGACCAGACCAAGGATTCCGAGCCGATGAAATCGCACGCCCTGGGAGGCACCCTATGAACCAGGTGATCGCGATGACGGCCGCGGCTTCGCTGCTGTTGGCCTTTGGGCTGTGGCTGATGATGCCGCGCGGGGCGTCGGTCGGCCGGTCGTTGGGCACGCTGCTGGTGGCCGTCAGCCTCGGGCTGTTCGCCTCACAAGTCCCCCGTCTGGGCAACTGGGCTAATGATGCCGTGTTTTTGATTCTAGCCGGCGTTACGGTGCTAGCAGCGGTGGCCACCGTCACGTTTCGCAATCCGGTCTATTCGGCCATCTGGTTCGCCCTTTCGCTGTTGGGAACGGCCGGGCTGTTCCTATTCCAAGGGGCGCAATTTCTGGGCGTTGCCACGATCGTGGTCTATGCCGGGGCGATCTTGGTGACATTTCTGTTCGTGCTGATGCTGGCCAATCCAGACGGACATGCCTTTTACGATCGGCTCAGTTGGGCGCCGAAGTTGTCGGCGTTCACCGGCGCGCTCGTCGTGGGCATTCTGACGTTGACCGTGGCCAGCGTGTTTCAAAATCCTCAGCCGGAAAACAGGCCGCAAGAGCGGATCGCGACGGCGGCGCTCGAAAGCAACATCCTGGCCGAGCAGCACATGGCCCATTTGGGTGCGGAGTTGTTCAGCAAGTATCTGGTGGCGGTCGAGGTTGCCGGCACGCTGCTCTTGGTGGCCCTGGTGGGCACGGTGGCCATCGTCGCGCAGATTCGCAAGCCGATTCATGGCGGAGGGCCGTCGCATGGATGAACTGGCACTGCTCCAGAACTATCTGATCGTGGGCGCGTTCTTGTTCGGCATCGGGCTGGTGGGCTTTTTCAGCCGGCGGAACATGATCGTGATCTTCCTGTCCGCCGAGATGATGCTGCAAGGCGTGTCGGTGAGCCTGGTCGCTTGGGGCCGTTTCCATAACAACTGGGGCGGCCAGATGCTGGTGATTTTCATTCTCACCGTGGCGGCCTGCGAAGCGGCCATTGCCTTGGCAGTGGTGCTCACGTTGTTTCACAAGGGTGGCTCGTTGGATATCGCCCTTTGGCAACAATTGCGAGAAGGTAATCAGCCGGCCTACGTCGACCACGAAGTTCCCGAAGAACGGGACGAAGAGAAGCATTGGCCGCGGCTGACCCCGTCGGGCATTGAGCCCGCGCCTGACACGGAAGACCTCACGCACCGCGCGCACGTTTAGCGATTTGGGGGCGAACCCTTGAAGAATTCAAAGTCGAAAAATCCCAGTCGAGCGAAATGTTGATGTCTGGTTCCCTTCCATTCTTAATGATCCTGATTCCGTCGCTGCCACTGGCGGCGGCCATCATTACGGCCGTGTTCGGCCGTAAAGTACTCAAGGAAAACAGCCACCGGCCAATGATCGTAGCGCTC
>JAYVCO010000279.1:0-2745 GCA_043749935.1 Planctomycetia bacterium | reverse complement strand
GCTGCTCTCGATCGCGCCGGATGCGAAAGACCGTTTTCCCAAACGGGCCTCAAAGAAGCCCCCCGTTGTGCCCCCCACCCCGACCAAAGCGGCCGCGGTCGATGGCAAGAAGAAGGACAAGGTGAAGGAATCCGCCAAGAAATCAGCCGGCAAGGCTGCCGAGAAGCAGGCTGCTGAGAAGCAACCGGTTCGCGTACCCAAGGCGACTGCCCCTCCCAAGAAAAAACCGGCCGGACCCGTCAAGAAAACAGCGGTCAAAGCGCTCGCCAAGCGCAAACCGCGGTAAGATTGACGATAGCCAAACACCCGATCCGTAGCAGTCCGATGAGCAAACCAGGAGTGCTCAGGAACGTGCCCAGCCAGCCGGGTGTCCCACCCATTCGTTGCTGCCGAATAAGGCGAGGAACTGCCATGCAACAGACCTGGAAAATGGGCCTCTTGATGGGCTCACTCCTACTCATCTTCTGTCGGCTTGGCATCGCCGACGAATCAGCGGGCAAACCTCAAGCCCCACAGCGCAGCATCGAGCTGGAAGACCCGCTCGAACCGCTTTCACCGATCAAGGGCCGCAGCGGACGCGACGATGATCGCATTCGCGCCTTGGCGTGGTTCACTTCGGCGCGCGTGGCAGAACAGAACCAGGACTACCCACGGGCCCTGCGCAGCTATCAGCGGGCACTACGATTCGATCCTGACGCGCTGGCGGCGCTGCGCGAAATCGTACCGCTGGCCTTTAACCTCGATCGGCAGGCCGAAGCGGTGCGCTACGCGCTGATCATGGCCGAACGCGATCCTTCGGACCCCCTGCTACTGCGCCGCCTGGCAACGTATTTGACTGAAGAAGGCGACAACCCGCGAGCGTTGAAACTTTACGAAAAGGCGATGTCGCTGCAGGCCAAGGAAAAGGCTTCGGCGAACCTCGTGCTGTTGCAAATGGAAATAGGGCGGCTGTATTTCATCACGAAGAACTACGAGCAGTCGGCCCACTATTTCAGCGAAGTGCTCAAAGCGCTGGACAAGCCCCAGGAGTTTGGCCTGGATGCGACGATGCAAAAGGCGCTCATGGGCAAGCCCGAACTGACCTATCAACTTTTTGGCGAAAGCTTTCTGGAGGCCAACCGCTCGGCCGACGCGCTATCCGCCTTCGAGAAGGCCCACCAGGCCAAGGCCGACGAGGCCTTGCACGCATTCAACCTGGCCCGAGTCGATGCCAAACAAAAGCAACCGGCGCAAGCCTTATCCAAGCTGCAAACGTATTTCGACAAGCACGCCATCAGCCAAGGCACGGCGGCCTACCAACTCTACAGCGATTTATTGGGCGAGCTGGGCCAGTCCGATCAACTGCTCGTTCAGCTCGATAAGCTCCGTTCCGCCGATCCGATGAACATGCCCCTGAACTACTTTTTGGCACAGCGGTATCGCCAGGCGAACCAGCTCGATAAAGCCGAGCCCATTTACCGCGAGCTCATCGAGCAACATAAAGCGCGGCCGCCGCTCGAGGCCTATCAAAGCCTGGTAGACCTGTATCGCCAGCAGAAGGATTCCGCCAAACTGCTCGCGATCTTGGCCGAAGCCGTGGGCCGTGTCGGATCGCTTTCGCCCTTGGGCGAAAGCGGCAAAGCCCTGCTGGCTGATACGGAATTGAGCAAGGCCACACTCGCACTTGCCCAACAACGATTCGCAGCCGATCCGGCGAGCTTGACCTATGGCGGCCGACTAGCGGCCGGCTTGCTGGGCGTCGAGTTGAAGGATTTCGCGGCGGCAAACTCATTTTTTGACGCCGCCATCGAGGCCGAACCGAGCAAATCCTCGGAAGCGCTGGTGACTTGGGGTCTGGAGCTATTCCTGGCTGGCCAATATGCAGACGCGGTCAAAGTGTTCGAGCGCGGTGTGAACGAGAAAGTATTGCCGGACAACAATCCGACGTTGCGATTCTACCTGGCCGGCGCGCTCGAGATGGTCGGGCGGACCGACGAGGCGATCGAGGCCGCGCGCAAGGCCGCCGAATCGCAAAAGGATTCGCCTCGCATCCAAAGCCGCGCGGCCTGGATCCAATATCACGCCAAGCGTTACGACGCGGCCCGCAAGAGCTATTCGGAACTAATCAATAAGTTCGACAAAGTGCAAGATCCGGCCGAAGCCCGCGATGTGTTGCGCGACGCGCGTCTGGCCTTGTCAAACGTATGCGTTGTCGAAGGAAAATTACCTGAATCGGAGGAATGGTTGGAGCAAGTGCTCGACGAATTTCCAGAAGATCCAGGGGCGTTGAATGACTTGGGATACTTGTGGACCGACTCGGGCAAGCACCTCGAGCGGGCCTTGCAAATGATCCAGTTTGCGGTCGCGAATGACTCCAAGAACATGGCCTATCGAGATAGCTTGGGCTGGGCGCTATTTCGGCTGGGACGCTATCCTGAAGCGGTCGCTGAACTGAAGGCGGCTGCCAACGTCGAAGAACCCGACGGAGTCATTCTCGACCACCTCGCCGAAGCCCTGGCAAAAGGTGGCGACCTGCCGGCGGCCATCGACACTTGGAACCGGGCGGCGCTGACGTTCGAGAAGCATTCCGAACCGGAGAAGGCCAAACAAGCCCGCGACAAAATTGCGCAGGCCCAAAACACACCGGCGAAAAACTAAGCGTCCCGTCACGACGAAAACCCTGTCAGGACGCGGCGAGTCGAACATCGAAAACACTGCTTTCACTGCGTTTAGAGAGTGAGTTCATGGCAGGTCATTCGCACTGGG
>JAYVCO010000278.1:0-2501 GCA_043749935.1 Planctomycetia bacterium | reverse complement strand
ATATGCAGGCCACCTCGACAGCCGATCACGATTCATGCTGGAGGCGGAGGTCACCGGCGGCTTGGAACACCCAGGGATCGTGCCGGTTTATGCGCTGGGCCATTATCCGGATGGCCGGCCGTACTACGCCATGCGGTTCATCAGAGGGGATAGCTTCAAAGAGACCATCCGACAATTTCATTCCACGGACTGGACCAAGCGCGCGGCTGGCGCGCGGACGCTCGAATTGCGACAATTGCTGCGCCGGTTCATCGACGTATGCAACGCCATCGAATACGCACACAGCCGCGGAGTACTGCATCGCGATCTGAAGCCAGCCAATATCATGCTGGGAAAGTATGGCGAGACGCTGGTGGTCGATTGGGGACTGGCAAAGACGCTGGGCCGGCCCGAACCGGCGGGTGGCTTCGAAGAACGTCAACTGCAGCCGGTTTCGGGCAGCGCCATGGCGGGCACGCAGATGGGAGCAGCCGTCGGAACGCCCAGTTATATGAGTCCCGAACAAGCCAAGGGAGACTTGGAACATCTCGGCCCGGCCAGCGACGTATACAGTTTGGGCGCCACGCTATATGAGCTCTTGACCGGTCATGTTCCGATCGAGGACCGGAATATCGCGGCGGTCCTCGAAAAGGTGAAGCGAGGCGCATTTCCGCCGCCGCGACAGGTCGAGCGACAAGTAGCCAAGACATTGGAAGCCATTTGTCTGAAAGCCATGGCGCGCGAGCCGGGCGAGCGGTATCAGTCCGCTCACGCTTTGGCGGATGACGTGGACCATTGGCTGGCCGACGAGGCCACGAGCGCCTATCGCGAGCCTTGGAGCGAGCGACTCGTGCGGTGGGCCCGGAGGCACAAGACGTGGACTCAAGCCGCGGCGGCGAGCATCGCGATCGTGGCGATCATCGCGATTGTAGCTAGCATGCTCATCAACAACTCACGACGCAGCGAGGCGGTTGCCCGGAGGAGCGCGGAGGAGAGTTTCCAGCAAGCACGTTACACCGTCGATGATTTCTTCACGCGTGTCAGCGAAAGCAAGTTACTCAACGTGCCCGGCCTGCAGCCTTTGCGCAGGGAATTGTTGAATGCTGCTTTGGAATATTATCAAGGTTTCATATCGCAACGTGAAAACGACTCCTCGGTTCGTCGCGAGCTGGCCGAAACCTACTATCGCGTCGGCCTGATTGAAGGCGAAATTGGCCATAAAGCCGCCGCGCTGGCTGCGCTGGAAAATGCGGAGGCCGCCCTGAGATCGATGAAGAGCGAGGACAAAGTCTCTGTAGAATTCTCGCTGGACCTGGCCAATACCTGCAATGCGATTGGCAATATCAAGCAGCAAATGGGCAACCTGAGCGCGGCGCTCGCCCGCTTCCAGGACGCGAAGGCCTTGCGCGAATCGCTCGTGCGCGCTCGCCCTCGCGACGCTCAACTGCGCCGCAAGCTCGCCAACAGTCATAACAATATTGCGGTGGCGTACGCCAGGCTGGGCAAGAGAACCGAGGCGACCAAGGAATTCGAATTGGCCGGCTCCCAGCGCGCACGACTTGCCAGCGAGAATCCCACATCCGTCGTCTTTCTGCGAGACCTGGCTCAAGGCTACTTTAATTTCGCGACCTACCAGAAAGAAACCGACGACCTGACGGGCGCTCGAGAATCGTATCGAAAGGCGATCGAAACGTACGAATCATTGGTCAGCATGGATCCGCGAGCCATCGACAATCGGCGCGAACTGGCCGTGGCCTGGCGTACGGTCGGCGATTTGCAAGCCGACATCGGTCGCCCGTCGGAGGCTCGCGATGCGTTCGAACGCGCCCAAGAGCTGGCCGAAAGGCTAGCTCGGCAGAACCCCCTGTTGTTGGAACTTCAGGCCGACGTGGCCTCGGTCTACGCCAGCTTAGGCCGCCTCAAGCGGCAGACGGCCAAGCTGCCCGAAGCGGTTGAGTATTACTTGCGCGCGTGCGACATTCGCCAGCAGCTTGTCGCGACCGACCCGAACGTGGAACGCTTTCAACGGGACTTGGCGTCCTGCCAACTTCACCTGGGCATGGCTCAACTCGACGTCGATTCGCTGCCGGAAGCGCTCGACAGTTTCGACTCCGCCCTCGAAAGCTATCGCGGGGTGGCACAAAAAAACCCCGACGACGCGGCTATCCAAGACGCGTTGGCGCAAACGCACCGCAACATCGGGCTGGTATACCGCGCCAGCGGCGATCGGCTCCGCGCAGTGGCGGCTTTCGAAGAGACTCGGAAGATCTTTGAGCGGCTCGGCCACGAAAAATCAGCAACGGCCGCCGTCAAAGCTGGTTGGGCCGATGCTTTAGTGAATATTGCCGTCGACCGTCGGGCGCTCGGTCAGCTTGAAGAATCACTAGCCGCGGCGCGCCGGGCTGTTGAAATTCAGGCCCAGGTCGTCGCCAAGCTTCCCGAAGTCGCCGAGTATCAATACATGCGCGCCGAAGGACTAACCATGCTCGGTCTGCTCCAACTGCAACGAGGCGAATATGACC
>JAYVCO010000277.1:0-15751 GCA_043749935.1 Planctomycetia bacterium | reverse complement strand
AACTTTTTTGCTTCAATCAGCACCAACCAGGCGACCAGTTTCTTGGCCAACGTAGCGTTGACGTCCTCGGCTTCCAACGCAATTGTTGCCCCGGTGGGCGCTTTGAATTTCGGTGACTTCACCGGGTTGACGTTCTTTGGAGGCGTGTTGCGACCGGCGTGGGCGGACAACTCCAATAGCACCGGCGATAATCCGGCAGGCAGACTAAACACCCTCGACGTCTATACCACAGGTGCGCGAGTCACCGCCGGAAGCATGGTTGTTAACGTTTCTGGCGACGAGCAATTCGCCAACCAAAGCGATACTTTTCGCATCGCTCTCGACTCGACCGGAACGTTCGTTCAGTTTTTTGTCAACAACGTTCTCGAGTTCACCGCCGCGAAAGCCACGGTAACTCAAATCAATGTGTTCGGCGCGGGCGGCAACGACAGCCTGATCGTCGACAGTTCGAATGGACTGATCAGCGTCGCAGACGGAATTCACTACGATGGCGACAACCCCAGTCCTGGCCAGGCGGGTGCCGGCGTCGGCGGCTTCGATTCGCTGACGCTAACGCAAACAGCCGGTCCTACGATTGCGTCCGATCAATTAGCGCCGGGTGCCTTACCCGGTTCGGGCCGAAGCATCATCATCGGTGTCGGCGGCACGCAAACCGTCGATTTTCACAATCTCGAACCGGTAATCGACGTTGTCCCAGCCGCCAACTTTACCTTGTCTAGCGTCCCAGGTCTCGCGACCCTGTTGGATGCATCGAACGCCATTAATTACACGGCCTCACAAATCATCGTCGGCGGTGGCCGCATCACGGTCGACAACTTCGAGCCAATCGAATTCAGCAACAAGGACAACCTGGTCATCGGCGCTCTGGCCGGCAGCGATACTATCAATCTCAACAATCCCAGCAGTCCCACCGGGGCTACCCCTGGTGGACTCAAATCCATCAACGTCGATGGCGGCGACCCGACCGCCAGCGACACGCTCATCGTCAATGGAATCGCAGGCACGCTCGACAATCTCCGCTTCATTCCCACCAACGTGGGCGCCGGCAATGTCGTGAACGACAATTCCCCTCAGCCGCAGGTAAACCTCACCGGCATCGAGCATCTGAAGCTGGTCGTTCAGCAAGCCGACGGCGACGGCGTCCGCGTTGACGGGACGACCGGAAACGATCGCGTCGAGTTTTCTCCCGGCGCAAACGGCACTAGCGGCGTCTTCATAGGCAACATGGACGAGAACAACGCCACGGGCGTCGGACCATTCGCAATGGTCGAAACGACTGCCAGCGGATTGAGTTGGGTCGCCAACGACGCCGACTTGAACTTCTTCAATCCCGGCGGGACCGATACGTTCGTTTTCAACGGGACCGCCAGCGATGACACGATTCACGTTGGTGTAGGCGAAGCAGGTGGCGCGGAATTCAGAAACACGGTTAACGGCGCCCTCATCTCGCGCATCGAGGCCTTTAATATCACGAGTGCGTTGGTGCGCGGCTCCGATGGCGATGATACGTTCAACGTGCAGTCAGGATTTCCCGCTGCCTTGGCTTCCTTACAGATCGAAGGCGGCGACCCAAGCGCTTCGGATGTGCTGAACCTGACTGGCGCAACCGGCGCGGTGACCGTCAATTTGGCCGCTCAAACCGTTACCGGCTATGGCGGCACGATCAGCCTCAGTGGCGTCGAGAAGTTGAACCTCGATGCCAACGGCCATACCCTGACCGTTCTTGGCACCGCCGGACCGGACAGCTTCACGTACACACCCACGGACGTCAGCGCCGGCACGGTCGCACTGGCCGGCTTGAATACACTCGTCACGTTCACCGGAGTCACGGGTGCCAACGTATTTACGATCGATGGACTGGGTGGCGCCGATACGATCAACGTCAATGGCACCGACTCCTCGGATACGATCACCGTGGTCAAAGGCGCCACGACAACCGTCCAGGTCGGGACACTCAAGACCGTCAGCCTGCCATCCGCCAACGATGAGACCGTCGTTGTTGCCGCGGGTGCTGGCGATGACACGATCAATGTGTCTGGAACGACTGCCGCGGGCCAGAGCCTGATCGTCGACGGAGGCTTGCCCACGGCTTCCGATACCTTGAATATCTCGATGTCGACAGCCGGAACCACCACCGTGGCGCCCGGCTCGACTCCCGACGCAGGTGTCGTCAACAGTCCCGATGGATCAACGACTTTCCTCGGCATCGAGTCCCTCGGACTGGTGGGGCTTGCCGCCGCCGTCAACGACGTCGTGGTCCAAGGCACCAATGCCAGCGACACGATCGCCTTGCAATTCCTGGGCGGCGCAAATCGCGTCTGGGTCAACGATCGGGCCGTCGTAAACTTCTCGAATTATCCCACGGTAAACTTGCAAGGCCGCTTCGGCGACGACAAATTCAGCGTCTCGCCGGCGGCGCTCGTCGGCGTTACGACGATCAACGTCAGTGGCGGCGACCCGACGGCCAGCGATTCGCTCGTCGTCAATGGCACCGCGGCTGCCGACACGGTAACCATCACGCCGACCGCGGCCGACGCTGGTTCGGTTGCCATCGCCGGCTCGCCGATCGTCAACTTCACCACGACCGAATCGCTGCAATACAACGGCTTAGGGGGCGCCGACCTCGTCACGTTCGCGCTGGGAGCCTTGGCGGCCACCTCCACAACCTACTCGCCTGGCGCGACGAATGACTCGGCCAGCCTGGTCGTCACCACGGCGAGCACGAGCTTCGTGCCGATGTCGTTTACGAATTTGGGCGTCGCGGCAGTTCCGCAACCGGTCACGATAAACGGCGCGGCCGGCTCCTCCTTGATCTATCAAGGAACGTCGAGCAACGATGTCTTCACCGTCGCTGGCCTGGTTGCACCGACACGCGGACGCGTAGGGCTCAACGGCCAATTGCCGGTCGAAAGCAACGCGAATGTCACCACTCTGACTCTGAACGGCCTGGACGGCGACGACAACTTCACAGTCACAGCCACCGCGGCACTGCCATTGCCTTACACCGCAATCAACCTGAATGGCGGCAACCCCTCGGCGAGTGACGCCGTGACACTCAACGGCGATGGCACCGCGATGGTGCTTACTACCGGGAGTGCCACGCAAACGGTTACGGGCGGCGGTCTCGGCACCGTCACCTTGACGGGCGACGAAGCTCTGAATCTAAACGCCGGTGCGGGCTCCATCTTGATCAACGGAACGGCTGGTCCAGAGGCGTTCGATGTCACACCTACCAACCCAACCACGGCCGTCGTGCGCGTGGGCGGCATCAACCAGGTAGTCACGACGAACAATGGCGGCACGCTGACGATCGATGCACTGGCGGGCGCCGATACGGTGACCGTCAATGGCACCAGCGGATCGGACACGATCACCGCGGCTCCCAGCGGAGCCAACACCACTGTTCAAGTTAACGCGCTGAAGCTCGTGACCATGGTGACGGCCGATACCGAGGCACTTGTTATTGCCGCGGGGCTTGGCAGCGACAGGCTCACCGTCGATAGCACCGCGGCCCCGGTTACCATTCCCATCACCTATGATGGTGGCACGGGCAGCGACTTGCTCGTCCTCCAAGGGGGCATAGCCACAAGCGATACTTACACGCCCGGTCCGAGCACTGGCGCCGGTAAGAGCGTGCTGGTTTTCGCGGGCGGCACCGAGACGGTCAGTTTCCTGAACCTCGAGCCGGTCATCGACCTCGTCGGCGGCCCCCTCGTGGTCAACGCCAACAACGCCGACAACGCCATCAATTACATACAGGGCCCGAATAGCAACACGGCCTTGGTCGGCGGCGCCGGAGTAACCAGCGCTCAGTTAAGCGTCGACAATCTGGAAACCATCGAGTTCGCCAACAAAATCACGCTCACGATCAATGCCTTGGCCGGCAGCGACACCGTCAACCTCCATGATACGACTGCCCCTACCGGCCTGACCGGCATTTCGGTCAACGCGGCTGACCCGACCGGAAGCGACACGCTCATTGTCAACGGCATTGCCGGAAGCAGTGACGATTTGCAATACCTGCCGACAGGCACTGGTGCCGGCACGGTTACCGAGAACGTGGTTTTACCGGCATTCGTTCCGGTCTCCTTTACTGGCGTCGAGCACCTGACGATGGTCGGCCAGTCGGCAGACAGCGATTCGTTCCGAGAGCTCGGAACCGTTGGCAACGACACGTTCGACGTCACGCCTGGCGCAGTCTCCGACGCCGGTACGATTACGGGTTTCGAAGCTGGCCCGGGCAACTTCAATTTTGCGCCCGTTGCGTTTAGTGGGTTCCGAAATTATGTAATGGTCGCACCGCTGGCCGCTGGAACCGATACCCTCCTTGTCGAGGGCAGCAGCGCCAACGACACCTTCGCGTTTGATGGCGCCTCGGCGCCATTCGGACCCGGCTCGGCGGGCATCGTGGTCGACACGGGCGCCAACATTCACTCGCCGATCTTCTTTGGTGCCGGGTTGAGCAACGTGGTGCTGCGCGGCCTGAACGGCAACGACACATTCAACGTGAACATGAACCCCGTGCCGGTGACCACTGCCAGCACTGCTCTGCGAATCGAAGGCGGCAACGGCACAACCGGCGACACAATCAACTACACCGCGCCGTTTGCAGTGGCGACGACGATCGATTATGGCGCGTCGACAATCGCCTCGACTGGGGCAAATCTCGTGACCTACGCCGGCATCGAGACGATCAACGAAATCTCGAGCGGCGCCGCGACTTTGACCATCAACGGCACCGCGGGCCCGGACAACTTCAATTACACCCCCACTGGCATCGCGGACGGCAAAGTGAGCCTGACGGGCACCAACCCGCTGATCAACTTCACGGGCGGTGGCAGCACTTTCACGATCGATCCACTAGCGGGCGCCGATGTGGTCAATGTGACTGCTCCGAGCGGCAACGACACGGTTAACGTGGTCGGTGGCGCAGTCACTACCACCGCGGAAGTCGTCGGGATGAAGCTGTTGAATCTGCCCACAGCGAATACCGAGTCCGTGAACGTCTTCGGACTGCAAGGCAATGACACGTTCAATGTGACGCCGTCTCTGACGGTTCCCATTTTCGTCGATGGCGGCGACCCGATTGGCGTAACTCCGCCTCTGGCGCCTCCGAACGGCGATCAAATCAACATCATTCCCAACGGCAATCCGGTCAGCTTCTCGCAAGGTCCGCACGCCGACGAAGGCAGTTTTGTCGTCAATAGCGACCAGCCCGTGAGCTTCGTGCACATCGAGCGGGCCGGATTGATTGGCCCGGTCGGACCCGTGAACATCAACGGCACGAACGAGGACGACGACATCACGATCACGGCCATCGATACCGCGAACCAGGCCCAATTTGGCGCCGTGGGCGCCGACGGAATCCAAGACTCGGCCGTGCAGATGAGCGACTCGCTGACGTTGATCTTGATCAACGCGCCGACCATCAACGTTAATGCCCAGGCCGGCGACGATGATATCGTGATCCAGGCTCCCGCGCCACTCAACGAAGACTGGAACGTCACGGTCAATGTCGACGGCGGCCCGCCCTCCGCTCACGGCGGCACGCTGGGCGATACCGTGGCGGTCGAGACGACCGGCACGGCCGCGCAGACGGTGGGCTATACGCCCACTGGCGTCAATTCGGGCGCCGTCGCACTCTCCACGATCACGTCGAGCGTGAACCTCACCGACGTCGAAAGCCTGACTTTCAACGGGCACGAAAACAACGATTTGTTCACGATCAATGGCACAGCATTGGCCGATACGATCGTGGCCACGCCGGGCCCGAACACCGATTCCGGCACACTCAAGGTCAATAATCTGCTTGGCGTAACGTATCAGGATTTGGGCTCGACGGCAGTTGTCACGGTCGCGGGCGCCGCCGGAAGTGACCGGCTGGTCGTCAATGGCGGTGCGGGCAACGATACCTTCGACGTGGCCGCAGGGACGGGCACCGTATCTCTCAATTCCGACCTTCCGATTCTGCAAACGGGCGTCGAAAACCTGACTCTTAACGCCTTCGAAGGCGACGACCGATTCAACATTCACGGGGCCGTGCCCTATGTCACGACGACGCTGAACGGCGGCAGTCCAACGGCCAGCGATATTGTCAACCTGACGGGCGCGACCGGCGCGGTCACGGTCAACCTAGCCGACAGCACGCTCGCAGTTCCGACCGATACCACGGTCGTCGGCTACGGTGGCGTGGTGACGCTCAATGGCGTCGAAGTCGCGAACCTCGATGCGGCCGGCAACGCGCTGACCGTGGTCGGTACTTCGCAGGACGATGTGATCACCTACACTCCGACCGGCGCCGCCGCGGGAACGTTTACGAACGCCGGCCTTAATACGGTCTTCAACTTCACGACGGCTACCGGTGCTTTCACAGTCGCCGGAGGCACTGGAAACAACGCCGACCAGCTCGTCCTCCAGGGAACGAACAGCCGCGATCTGTTCCAAATCAACCAAGGCGCTCGAACCGCGCAGGTGCTGTCGAACAACGTGACGGCGCTGAAGACCGTCACTATCGATCCGACGATCGAAGAGCTAACGGCCAACGGCCTGGGGGGACAGGATACGTTCCAAATCATTCCGGCCGCTGGCGTGGGCGCCTTCCCGCAAGACAACCTGCTGATCAACGTCGATGGCGGTGCAGGCACCGGCGAAAACAACGCGTTGGTGATCGGAGCCACTTTTGGCGCATCGCCGGCCACTCTACCAGCCACCTCATTCGTGGTCGTGAATCGGAACGCCGCGCCGAATTCCGGTACCGTCCGCGTCTTCCAGAGTGCGGTTGCCGACCCTGATATCGACTACCAAAACGTGCAGGTCGTGTCGCCGGTCGTGGCCGGCACCGGCCTCAATCCAAATCTACTGATTCTGGGTCCGGATACGAACGAACCCAATGAAAATCAGGGTAACTCGGCCTTCCTCGGTTCGGGCCCGACGTTGCAGATCCAGCACGCCTCGATTTTCCCGAACAGCGCCGAATTCCCAGGCGTGCCGAGCGACAACGACTTCTATCGAGTCGTGGCTCAAAACACCGGGACCTTGGACTTCCAGGTTTACTTCCGGCTGTTCAGCGCAGCGCTATTGCCGGCCGGCGGCAATATCAACCTGCAGGTGCTCGACAGCACCGGCGCGATTGTCGGCACGGCTTCGGGCGGAGCGGCCGCCTTTGGTGCCGTGGGAGCAACGGGCGACGCACGAGTGCGCATCCCGGCCATCGTCGGCCAGAGCTACTACCTGCGGGTTTTCGGCGCGAACGCCGACGGCACGCCCAACTCGATCGTCGTCAACGGCTACGATGCCACGATCGTGAGCACGCCAGCCCCGCAGCCATTCAATTTGCAACTTTCGCGCAGCACGACCGAAGCGGGCGCTCCCGATACGGGCGATTTGCCACCCACCGCTCCAAACAGCGACACCGGGCGCTCCCAATTCGACAACGTGACACATATCAATATCCCCCGAATCTACATCCGCTTGAACGACGGTAGCTTCCTGAACGATCTGCCGGGCAATGGCACCACGGACACTCCACCGGCTGGCGTAATTCCGATTCCGTTCAGCCCGAATGCGACTACCCCGGGTTTCCGCGTGGCGATTTTCGACGGAAACAATACCCAGACCCCCGTCGGATTCGCCACACAGGTTGACTCGGTCAATTTCCCTGGACTGTATACGTTCACGTTCACCACGGCGCTAGCCGATGGGATCCACCATATCAACGCGGCAGTGCAGATGGTCGATCCCCAGGCGACCCGCCACACCGGCTTCGGACTGTTCAGCAATATTTCGCTCGACATCAACGTCGATACCGCCGTCCCGCCGGTGTTCTTCGGCCTGGCGGCCAACCCGACCGATGGGCTCGACTCGGGCAGCGATTCGGGCGTCACGGGCGATAATCCCACGTTCACCGATCGAATCACGAACGTGACCTCACCGGAGTTCTTCGGCACGGCCGAAGCTAACTCGATCATCCGTTTGTTTGTCGATTTGGACGGCAATCCGAACACCACAAACGACCAGACCCTGATCGGGCAGACCACGGCGGTGCCGATCGATGGCACCAATGCGTTCCCCAACGGTCGCTGGACAATCACTTCGAACGTGAACATGAACGACCCGAGCCTGTTCCCGCAGGACGGCATCCGCCACATTCTGGTGACGGCCGAGGACCTGGCCGGCAACGTGTCGCCGGCGCAACTGTTGAACATTTTCATGGACACCCAGGGGCCGCAAATCACGAATGTGCAGATCACCGATCATCCGGACTTCAACCTGTTTGGTCTAAAGTCTGACAATGCCTCACAAGGGCCCACGCCTTTGGTGTTCAGTCTGACGATTCCGATCCAGGATCTGCCAGCGGTCGATCAGGCGGCACTCTTCCCGCGCACCGCGTTGGATCCGATCATCGCAACACCTGCCAATTTGAAGAGCTTGTTCAAGCTGGTGGGCGACCACACCGGCGTGATCGCGATCGACGATATCACGATCAACAATCCACTTATCACCACTGGCGGCGTCACGCCGACCGCCACGATCGTTTTGCACTTCAACAATGCCCTGCCGGACGATCGCTTCACGCTGAGCTTGTCGGACACGCTGCCCGACGTGGCCGGCAACGACCTCGACGGCGATTCCAACGCGATTCAGCCGACCGGCACGCCGATTTTCCCGTCTGGCGACGGCCAGCCCGGAACTAGCTTCGTGGCGCGCTTCACCGTCGACAGCCGCGCGGAGATCGGAGCCTATGCCGCTGCGGCAGTCTATGTCGATATCAACGGCAACTTGGTTTGGGATCCGCAGGGTCAGAACAACGACACGACAAATCGCGACATGACGTTCAACCTGGGTGTCTCGCCCGCGTTGGCCGGCAGCTTTTCGCCTATGGGAGTTCACGACGCCGTGTTCGCCGGCAATTTTGGCAGCCTGTCGGAGGAGGATGGACTCACGGCCGACGGTTTTGATAAGTTGGCAGCCTACGGGTTCGACCCGAAGGTCAACGGCTATCGCTGGTTGATCGACACGAATAACGATGGAGTCATTGATACAGCCGCCGGTGATTTTGCCACTGCTCAACCCGCGGGATTCCAGATCAACGGTTTACCCGTGGCGGGCAATTTCGACGGAGTTTCCTCGAATGGCGCCGAAATCGGGTTGTTTACCGGGACCAAGTGGTATTTCGATACCAACCACAACCACCTGATCGACGGCGGCGATCTGTCCTTCGCAACCCAGTTGCGCGGCCTGCCGATCGTTGGCGATTTCAATGGCGACGGCGTGATCGATTTGGGAACGTGGAAGGACGACAAGTATTACTTCAACTTCGGTTCCGGCAGCCCCGGCTCGCAGCCATCGTGGAGCGGCAACATCGACGCCACGATCAATTTCGGTCTGCCCGGCAATGGCGAACTTCCGATCGCGGCCGATATGGACGGCGACGGAATCACCGATGTGGGTTTGTTCCAACCAGCCAAATCCGGCACGTTGCCGGTCAGCTCCGGTAATTGGGAGTTCTTGCTCTCGAACGATTTCAGCTCCGCCCAACGCGGCGGCAGCCAGGTCAACGCGTTGAACCATCCGTTCTCGCCGACTCCCGTCGGACACGACCTGTACGCTCAGTTTGGCGATGCGTTTGCGCTGCCGATCGTGGGCAATTTCGATCCGCCGATTGCTTCGCCACAAATGCCCGCGCCAACCGCGCTCGGCTCCGTGCTCGCCAAGACCACGACAGCCACGCCGAACGGCGGTAGCGACCAATGGTTCTCGTTCTCGCCATTGCGGACTGGCACAGCCAGCGTCTCGACCAACTCGAACCCTGGCACCAATGTGGATGCCTACATCTACGACACCCACTACAACCTGCTCGGCAGCGCATCGGGCACGGCGGTCGGACAGATGACGGCCAACGCCGCGGTCACTGCCAGCCAAAGCTATCTGATCCGCGTCGCGGGCAACTCGGTGACGAGTCTGCATGTCGGTAGCCAGGTGCCCGATTCCGACCGGCTCGACGTTTCGCGCGATGGCAACATCAGTGCCTTGGATGCCCTGCAAGTCATCAACGACCTGATTGTAGGCGGTTCACACGCGACGCCGCAGGTTGCCGGCAATGCCAAGCTCTATCTCGATACGAGCCTCGACGGACAAATCTCTCCGCTCGATGCGTTGCAGGTCATCAACTATTTGGTTTCGCATTCCCCGGGAGTCGCAACCAGCCAGGGATTAACTTCTCAGAGCCAGGCGGCTACCGTAACTCCCTTGGCCATAACCTCCTTGCCGCCTGCCGGCCCCTCCAACGCTAGTGCCGCGGTGGCATTTGGGCTGTCTGTTTCGAGCAATGCAAGTTCGACCAGCGGAGTAGCCGCGCCGGCCATTTCTCCGGCGCCGGCGGATCTGGTGTATGGACAATTGGCAAACAATGCCAACTCGGCAACCTCGGTTCTGGAATCGGATGACGAGAGCGGATCTCTCGCTGGCACCAAGGCTGACGGCGCCTCGCCGAGCGACGATTGGGATTGGCTTAGCTAGCCCGCGTTTGAACTTTCCCTTCGGCTGCGACGCCCGGACGCCCTGTTGCGACCCGGGTTCCAGGGCGTCCGCGTGCCATCTATCGCGCGCTCGGCTCGGCCGCTCGAAGGCCGAGAAAATCGAGGGTTTTGGGGCACTGATTGAAGCGCTTTGCCACCTCGCGGAAGCGGGCAAAAAACGCTACAATTTGGGTCCTTAGTTTCCCGATCTTTTTGGCCTCACTGGCACATGCCGTTTGGATGGAACCGCAGTGGTGAATGGCGTTTTCACGATCCCCCTGTTGGGGCAGCCTGCCGCATCCCTGCATGGCGCCGTTTCTCCGCGGGATGCAGTTTCTTTGCAGAATACGGCGCACCCGCTATCGGAATTTGTCGCTGGTCCCGAGAACCTGCTGGTTGCGAGCGCCCTGCGTCCTTACTTGGATCGTACCGCAACGCACTACAATCCACTCGTGCTCTATGGACCGCACGGCAGCGGCAAGTCGCATTTGGCGCAAGGATTGAGCCAATGGTGGCGGCAGCATTTCCCGGCCGAGAAGGTGTTGTGCCTGGCCGGTTCCGAATTTGCGCACGCGTACGCCTCGGCGATCGAAGGCCAGCGTCTGGAATCCTGGCGGCGGCAGATTCGTGACGTCGAACTGTTGATTCTCGACGATCTGGGCCAATTGTCGGGCAAGCGCGGAGCCCAGCAAGAGTTACTGCACCTTCTAGACGTGTTGGTCGAGCGCGGAGCGTTGGTCGTGTTCACGGCGCGCACGCTGCCCACGCATTGGCCCGGCCTGCTCTCCGCGTTGCGGGGGCGGCTCTCTGCCGGGTTGGCGGTGCCGCTCAGTCTCCCCACAGCGGGCACGCGCCGCGCCATTCTCGAAAAATTGGCGAATTCGCGCGGCCTTTTTCTGCCCAAGCGGACGGTGCATAGCCTGGCCGATGGGCTTTCGGTCAACGTGCCGACGCTGATTTCGGCACTTTTGGAGTTGGAACTCAAAGCGCGTGTGGATGGCAAATCGGTGGATCACGAACACGTGCGGCAATTCGTCGACGAACACCGCCAGGCCAAGGTTCACAGCTTGCGCGATATCGCTTGCCTGACCGCCAAGTACTTCGGCTTGAAGTTGTCGGACATGAAGAGTCCGCTTAGGCTCCAACCGTTGGTGGCCGGCCGCGGAGTAGCGATGTATTTATCGCGGCAGTTGTCCGACAAAAGTCTGGAAAAGATTGGCGCATTTTTTGGCGGCCGCGATCACACCACCGTGCTGCACGCTTGCCGGCGCACGGAACGATTGCTGAAAACGGACCGCGGCACGCGCCAAGCCGTCGCCGAACTGAAGCGCTTCTTGAACGCAAATTGAATACGTGGAAAACCTGTCGACAACTGATGCCGTCTTTCGTCCAAACGAACCTCTACTGACACACTGAACTAGCGGATCGAACGTCGGGGGACTTCACGAACGCCCATCGACAAACAGCGCAACACAAGCCAACGCGTTTTACACAGCCTAAATCGCCTTCGACCATCGTGCCAACTCTGCCTAGGATTGGGGCTTACAGCGCCCGTTACGAAGTTACGAACATTGAGAGCCCGTTCTATTCCTACTGCTACTGTCAATTCAAAACATAAATAAGAAGAACACCCAAGAGCTCCCAGTTGGTGAGCAAGGCCGAACTATGAAAGGCAACCTGAGATGAAAGTCACCTGTGAACGCGAGGCATTTTTGGCAGCTTTTCAAACCGCGGCGGCGGTTGTGCCTTCGCGCAGTCCCAAGCCGATTCTGCAAAACATCAAGCTCGAGGTGACCGATCAGGGCGCCATTTTGCTGGCCACGGATTTGGAAATCGGTATTCGCATCCAGGTTCCGGGAATTCAGGCTCAGGTTCCGGGCGGCGCCATTCTGCCTTTGGGCCGATTTGGATCGATCTTGCGCGAAAGCTCCGACGCGACCTTACGACTCGAATCGGATGGTCAGGGAACGCTGGTGCGCGGCGAGCGCAGCGAATTCAAATTGCCCGCTGAGAATCCGCAAGAGTTTCCGGCCGTCGCGGACTTCAACGAAACTTCGTACCACGAACTGCCGGCGCGGCTATTGCGCGAACTGATCAAGCGCACGATTTTTGCAACGGACAACGAAAGCAGCCGCTACGCATTGGGCGGGGTGCTATTGGAAATGGGACCCGAGAAGATCATAGGCGTCGGCACCGACGGCCGGCGACTGGCAAAAATGGAAGTGCCCGCACGGGCGGTCGGCGGACACCAATCGGGTGACAGCATGACCATTGTTCCGGCAAAGGCCATGCAGCTAATCGAGCGTGCACTGACCGACGGCGACGCCGAAATTCAGCTCGCCGCGCGGGCCAATGAAGTTCTGGTGCGCAGTCCCCGGGCGACCATTTATTCGCGTCTGGTCGAGGGGCGATTTCCCAAATGGCGTGACGTTTTTCCGCAACGTTCAGGCGTTATCCGGATCGACTTGACGGTCGGCCCACTGTACTCGGCGGTTCGACAGGCGGCGATCGTCACCAGCGAGGAAAGCCGTGGTGTCGATTTCAATTTCGAAGCCGGCTCGCTCGTGCTGAGCGGGCGAGCGGCTGAGTTGGGTCAGTCGCGCATCGAGCTGCCGATTGCCTACGATGGGGCACCGACTTCCATCACACTGGATCCTCGCTATGTGAGCGATTTCCTCAAGGTGCTCGATCCCGAAAAAATTATCACGATCGAGCTGAAAGATGCCGAAAGCGCGGCCGTTTGCTCGACCGACGACGGTTACGGCTACGTGATCATGCCCCTGGCGAGAGACCACTAGCACGAGCGGAAAAACGAGCCTCGAAGGGGTGTTTTTCCTGACCCTACATACACCCCACCATTGAGTTCTGGCAAATTATCGATGTCTTCTGGCTACCCAAAACGTATCGGCGACATTCTCTCGCAATTGATGGCTCGGCGCGGCTATGCGCGAGTCCAATCGGGCGACCAGTGTGCCCAGGCCTGGCGCGAAGCGGCTGGCGAGTTGCTGGCTGCTTGCAGTCGGGCGACGCAGGTCCGTCGTGGCGTGCTGGAGGTCCTGGTCAGCAATTCGATGATGGTTCAAGAAATCGGCTTTCAGAAGTCGGCGTTGATCCAACGGCTGGCCGAGCTATTGCCGGATGAAAACATCCGCAACTTGAAGTTGCGAGTTGGACCCATTAATTAGCAATCATTCCAATTCCAGCGGCCGTTTCAAAGATGATTCGCCCGCCGGAACGGCTCCGAGTCTTTTAGAGCCGATTGATTAAACGAGGAGCAAGGACGTTCCCATTTTCGCACTGAAAACGAAGAATCGAGATCAGCGATGGCAGATGAATTGAAGCAACCGAGCCCAGTTCCGAGCGAGCCTGCTCAAACCCCGTCGATGCCCGAGTATCGCAAAGTCGAGTCGGAATACACGGCCGAGGACTTGCAACACCTGAGCGATCTTGAGCACGTTCGCGAACGGCCGAGCATGTACATCGGCGACACGACACTGCGCGGCTTGCACCACATGGTTTACGAAGTCGTCGACAATTCAATCGACGAGGCGATGGCCGGGTATGCCCATCAAATCTCCGTGGCAATCAACAACGACGGCTCGGTCACGGTCGAAGACGATGGCCGCGGGATCCCGGTGGAAATGCACTCCGACCTGGGCTTTTCGACGCTGCAAGGCGTGATGACGGTGCTCAAGTTCGGCGGCAAGTTCAGCAAGGGGGCCTACCAAACCTCCGGCGGTCTGCACGGCGTGGGCGTGACGGTCGTCAACTTTCTTTCCGAGTGGTGCGAGGTCGAGGTTCGCCGCGGCGGCCACGTGTATCAACAGGAATACGAGCGAGGCGTGCCAACCGGCGACGTGCGCCGCATCGGCACGACGGACAAAGTCGGCACGAAGACGATCTTCAAGGCGGATCCGCTGATTTTCCCGAACACGAAGTTCGTCTACAACACTCTGCACCGCCGTTTGCAGGAATTGGCCTTCCTGAATCGGGGCGTCAAGATCGTGTTTCGCGACGAGCGTACCGGCGATGGCGACACGTTTCAATATGCCCGCGGCATTTTGGAATTCGTCGAGTACTTGAACCGGGCCAGCGAACCGATTCACCCCGACATCATCTACATTGCATCCGAGCACGAAGGCGTGGGCGTGGAAATCGCCATGCAGTATTCGAGCGAATTCACCGAAAACGTCCACTCCTACGTCAACAACATCAACACGACCGAAGGCGGAACGCACGTGTCGGGATTTCGCGCGGCATTGACGCGCAGCCTGAACAGCTACGGCAAGAAAGAAAATCTGTTCAAGGATCTGGCGGTAACCGGCGACGATTTTCGCGAGGGTTTGACGGCGGTCATTTCCTTGCGAGTTCCGGAGCCTCAGTTCGAAGGCCAGACGAAAACCAAGCTCGGCAACGGCGAGATCGAAGGCATTGTCACCTCCGCCGTCGGCGACTTTCTGAACAAGTATCTCGAAGAGACCCCGAAGAGCGCTAAGATCATCCTTTCCAAGGCACTACTGGCGGCCGAAGCGCGCGAAAGTGCCCGCAAGGCTCGCGAGATCGTCCGCGAGCGCAAAGGCGCCCTCTCCGGTCACGGTTTGCCCGGCAAGCTGCGCGATTGCACCAGCCGCGACGTCGACAAGTGCGAGCTATATCTGGTCGAAGGCGATTCGGCCGGCGGCAGCGCCGAAGGCGGCCGGCTGCGCGAGTATCAGGCTATCTTGCCCCTGCGAGGCAAGATCATCAACGCCTACAAATCGCGCGAGGATAAAGTGTTGGCCAATGAAGAAGTCCGCAGCATTATTTCGGCGGTTGGTGCCGGAATTGGCGAAGAGGCCGATCTGACGAAACGGCGTTACGGAAAAATCGTGATCATGACCGATGCCGACGTCGACGGTTCGCACATTCGCACGCTGCTGTTGTGCTTCTTCTATCGCCAGATGTACGAACTGGTCAGCAAAGGGCACGTCTATGTGGCCCAGCCGCCGTTGTTTCGCGTCCGCAGCAAGAAAAATACCTACTACGTTCAGACCGAAGAAGAAATGAAGGCCCAATTGCTCGAAATGGGTTTGGGCGATTCCGTGCTCGATGCGGGCGATGGCCGGGTGATCGAAGGCGAGCAAATGGCGCATCTGGCCCGCGCACTGGCCGCGATGGAAGAGTCGCTCGTGGCGCTCGAACGGCGCGGTGTCAGCATTCGCGCGCACGCATTGCGCCAGGATCCGGTCACGCTC
>JAYVCO010000276.1:0-2676 GCA_043749935.1 Planctomycetia bacterium | reverse complement strand
CGAGCGCGAGCGCACGCCCAAGCCCACACGACGAGCTTGCTCTGCGTGCCGCGGAGCTTTGTCCGCTCCGACATGGGGCAAATCGAATCGCCAGGTCCGGCATTCCAACTCGTGATAACCCAAGGCACGGTCGACACGTTGCCAAAGGTCGCGATTTTTCACCGGTACCATTTCTCCGAAGTGCTCCCACTGCCAATCATTGGCCCGCCACTCCGGCAAGCCATACGTCAAGCCGCGGTTGACGTATTTGCTGGGAGTGACGAGCGTGACGCGAGAGGGTTGCGCCAAAGCTTCCAGGCCGCGCACAACGGCCAGCAGCTCCAACCGTTCGCCGTAGGCATTCGGCTCGGCATCGGCCGCTTCGAGTTGCTCGCGACCGTCTAGCGACTGCAGGACGAACCTCCACTGACCTTGCACGTTTTTCCGGCACGACTCAGAAAACAGCAAGTAATGTGGTGTGGCTACTTTCATAGGGGAGGATCAGGATTTTCTAGGAAGAGCCAAAGGTTCAAAATCGACCGCAGTCGGTCTGACGGAAGCTCATTCGCTTCGCCCGAATGCTTTCAGTTATCGTCAACCGTCACGCAACTTCTCCAATTTCTCCAAACAGGAAACTGAATTGGTTGGTACTATCGCGCGCGGTGAGTAACGGGCGTAGGGAGTTTTCTTATTGCGCGCTCGTGGGCAGCAACGTCGGTGCGCCTCAGACGGCGCTGCGAAGAGCGATGACGCTCGGCTTGGCAGTTGCCAACTCGCGAAGCAGGCGATGATAGGATTGCAGCGAGCCAGGGGTCAGACGCCCCAGCACACGGGGAGTTCGCGCCCCCGTGATCGCGGTTGCATTGCCGGGAACCTGGTCCAAAAACAAGAGTCCCAACACGGCGACGCCTGCCGGTCGAAGCGCGCCGCTGGGGATTCCAAGCTCCGTCGCATTTACGACACGCGCGCCCGGCACGAGAGCGGTTAATTGCGCCTCGACGGCGGAGCACCGCTCGGAAGGACCGGAAAAAACGATATCTTCGACAGTTGGCAAGCTTGAAAACTGTGTTGCAATTGCATCGACAACTGCCTGCGCAAAGCGATCGTCCGGCGGCATTGGTCCAGCCTTGATGCGAAAAGACCGGATTCGAGAGGCGCCGGACGCATCGCGCGAGCCGGGCAAGTAGGTTAGCCGCGTTGTTGGCCCAAGAGTCACCAATACTCGAGTTTTCTGCGAGTCGTGCAGCAGAATCCAATGCGGAATCGGAAGAATTGGTCGCCCGCGGCCTTCTTGCGCCAGATCGCGAGCGGGAAACGCATCGACCACATTCAAACCGCTGAGCTCGGCCAATCGGGCCGAATCGCAAAGACCCATGTACGCCGTCCACCCAACAGCGCTGCGCCACAGGCCCGGATCGTCGACTGCCACGGCCAACACACGGTCCCACACCGGCGCGATTCGTGCCGCGAATGAGTCGAGCAGCAAGGCCTGGCTTTCGGCCAATTGTGCGGCCAGAAGCGGCAGATCGCCGGCCGATTGAGCGCGATTGCGGGGTTGTCGAAAAAGGCGCGTGATCTCGCGGGGCAATGTGAGCCGATCCGCGGCATAGACTTCAAGGCGGCCCGTGAGCCCTTTGCCTTCGGCGCCGACGAGTGCCGCGCGCAAGCTCCGGCAGCGCGAACCGACGGCCAGTCCGATCATCCAACGTTTGCGCGCCGCCAGCGCGCTCAGCCGGTTCAATAGCTGCACGTCGACCATCGGGGTCCTCGCAGCCGCGGAAGTATGGGAAGGCCGCTGGCCAGTCGCAACACCAATCGCCGCGCGGGCAGGCACGGCGCCGGCAGCCTCGCACGCCGACTGGTGCGCGGGGCTGCCGGACGAACCGACCAACAAACACGGCGTCGCCGAATTACGCCACCAAACGCATTTCGGTGACTTCGCCGGTTATGCCGCAAATGAACTCCTCGAAAATCCGCAAGTCGAGAGCCGAAGCGGACTCGCTTTCCGGATGGAATTGCGTGCCGAAGGCCAACCAATCGGTCACGCTCTCGATCGCCTCGACCACGCCGTCGGGACAACGTGCCGTCACCCTAAAGCCCGGAGCCACGTCGTCAACAGCCATGTGATGCACGCTATTGACCCGAATTTCGCCATCGCCATAAACCCGCTCCATCAGTGAGCCGGGCACGACTTCCAAGCCGTGACGATGGGCAGGATCCAGTGGGTCCTTGTGCGGCAAGGCCTTCGGAAGATCCTCGGGAATGTGCAACAGCAACGTGCCCCCTTGCGACACGTTGAGCATTTGCATCCCCACGCCGATCCCAAACACCGGGATCCGTCGTTTGGCAATCAGTCGCATCATTCGGCGATCAAATTCCTCGCGTCGCGAATCCAACGTGCGCACGCTCGGATGAAGCATGTAGCCGTCACGGCGAGGATCCAGATCGGCCCCTCCCACCAAGACCATTCCGTCGAGCATGTCGAACAGCCGATTCAAGTCGGCCTCGTTTTCGGTGGGGGGCAAGACAATCGGAATTCCGCCGGCTTCCACGACCGAGTCGTAATATCCGGCGCACACGTACGAAAAGGCCGGAGAGTCCTTCTTCGCGGCACGGTAGTCAGCATTCAATCCAATCAATGGTTTCGATCGCATTTGGGCACTCCTCTTAGCGACATTTCCTTTGTCGCGACCTGAA
>JAYVCO010000275.1:0-3545 GCA_043749935.1 Planctomycetia bacterium | reverse complement strand
CCGATCTGGGCGTGCTCGAAAGGAACGCTGGTCGGCTGACGGTATGGCGAAGACGATGCGGCTCCGGCAGTCGGTGCGTGGTCGCTTCGATAGGCCGCTAGCGCCGCGGCATTCGATTTGCCTGAAAACGGATCGGTGGGCACCGGCTGATTCTGGGCCAGTGCGGCTGCCTGTTGTTCGTACTTGCGCTTTTGTTCGATTTTCACCAACTCCTGGTTGAGCTGCGCCGCTGTCATGGTCAGCAGATTGGGGGCATTCTTAAGCACTTCATCACGTTTCTTGGTGGCTAGTGTGGAAAGGTACTGGCCCGCCCAAGCGCGAGCTTCCAGGGCTTCCTTCGAGTCCATGATCGCGAACTTCGTGCTCAGATCGGCGAGCATCAATTCCAGATCTTTGGACGACATGGTTTTGACTTGCTTATCGAGATTTGCTTTGATTTCTTGGACCTGCTTCGCGTCGTAAAGCGGCTGGGCCGAGAGCCACTCGTCGAGCTCGAACATTGCGCGCCGCCACTGGGGGCTGGCCAGAATCTTGGCTTTGGCAGCAGCGTCGCTTCCCGGCTCTGCGGCAACCTTGCGCACAATCGTCAGATCGAGATGCGGCACAACCTGGCCGCCGCCACTCGGCGCAGGACCTGTCGACTTCCAGGTAAAGCTGTTCTTTCCATCATAAATATATTCCGTCGTCGAGGAGGTCGGTTTTCCGTCGGGCAGTGTGCCCTTGGCTTGCACGATCCACGTATTGCCTTGCTTGGACCAGGTGCCCTCGCCCTGACCGCCTTCAGAATCGAACATCCAGGATTTGATTCTGTTGGTTGCCGGGTCGAAGCCAATACGCTGCGTGCCCGTGAACTTCAATTGACCGTCCTTGGAGACTTTCAGTTCGCGGACCAGAAAGGTATGGTTGGGGTTCCAGCGTGCGGAGATTTCCAGTTCCGCGTCCTTCGCCGACCACTCGCCCGCCATCCAGTCAAGATCCTTCATCTGTGCCGCCGTGCTGGCTGGCTCGCTGCGCATTTCCGTCAGACTGGCCAGCCGCCATTTTCCTTGCTGCTTGACCCACGTCACGCTAAAGCGTCCCCGCACCGGAGCCTGTCCCTTGACGTCCGGATAGCTCACTTCCGACGTGCCATCCTCGACGGCCACGTCCGGCGTAAGGAACCGGATGGCGCTGCCGGTCAGCGTCACTTTCGGTCGCGACGTCTGGCTAGGCGCCGGTTTGGCCTCTTGAGCAATCAACTCGCTGGCCGGGTGTGACTTGCCTTGCTCGTCGATGAATGTGCCGTCGGGCGTCCAAAACGCGGCCAGCACCTTTGCATCGCCGCGCTCGAGCGCGGCGACGTATTGCTTGGCGGTCGCACGGATCGCTTGTTCGTCCGGTTTGCGATCGGGCTCGGCCGCCACCACCCAATCGGATGCTGAACCGAGGCTGGCAAGGATCGCGACAACTAGCACATTTCGGCAGCGCATCAGAAACTCCTCAATTAACTTTACGCGGTTCCGCTGAGGGAAAAATTGCGATGATAGACAGCCTTGAACCGAACCCGGCCGAGCCCTCAGTATACCGCACGCACGTCGAGAAAATAATCTCTAGTTCGAGAACTGTTCCGTCGGTCGGGCCATTGGGTTCCGTCCATCCGCTTCGCCTTCCAGAAGAAATTCTCCACCACTGACGTACCACCCTTGCCCGCACGAACGGCACCAGACGATGCGAATTGGCACGCTAAAATGTTCTAAGTCCTTCGAGAAGCTGATTTCGAGGTCTCCCAAGGGAACTTCGAAGTTGTGTAGCAATCCAATTCCCGTGTTCGTGATCTCGCGTGTGAATGCGGAGTAGCGACGATTGTTCAGCTCGATCGAGACGGGCCGAAACAGGGGATAACGGACTTCGCCGCGAGCCTCGTTCTTCGAATGGTTTCGGGCGGTCGCGACCAGGTCTCGGATTGTCTTGCTTGGACGCCTCGCGACGCCGGATTTGAGCACCATACAGTATCCTGCCCTATTGTCTTTTGGATCGATGTGGCCACGTACCATACAGAAGAATAGGCCAAACTGGCCGCGCCTCCCGCCCATAAAACCGGCAAAAACCAGGGCATCGGCCGGCTCTTGGGATGCTTTCGATTCGGAGATCTTCGGCCGTGACGGTTGTGGTGAACGCGCGGCTGGCTGAAGGACACTGCCAGCGTGGTATAATTCGCGCAAATACCATTTCTGATCCTTTTACTGGCGCGGATCCCCGAATGGCTCTCGTTGCAAAATGCTTTTTCCTGGCATGTTGCTGTTGGGCGTCGGCCGCCAGTGCGAAGCCACAAGTCACGTTGGAACTGCTCACTCGGCCGGGGCTGTCGTTGACTGCTTCGCAGCAGTGGTACAAGGCGCTCGCCGATTTGGGTATCGGCGGGCTACAAATCCGTCCCGCTGGCCCGCGCGATGAACTGGGCATCTCGCAACAAGGATCCAAGTCGGCTCCCGCCTATAAAGTGGTCGGAATTCTTTCTGCCGACAACGTGCTTCACCTGCCGGGCGGAAACTTCAAGCTCGGCGAGACCGCCAAGCTGCGCAAGTGGCTGGAAAATCTCAGCGATCTAGGAGTCGAAGGAGTCACGGGCGAGCGATCGGCCTTTGGGCTGATAGCCCGGCAACTGGAAGAAGTTCACGACGACTTGAAGCATTCGGTCGAGTTCTCCACGAAAGGATTGCCGGCTGGCAAGGCGGTCCGGCAAATTGGCGGTCGTTTGAAATTCGCGCTTGCCATGGATGAGGCTGCCGGTCCCGCATTGGCAAAGGTCGAAATCGAGGATGAACTGAACGGACTTTCGTCTGGCACGACGTTGGCCTTTATCCTTCGACCCGCGGGGTTGGTCCTGATTCCCGAGCGACCGGCACAGGGGGAGTTGCTCTATCGAGTGACCAAGGCCCAAGCGGGCCGAGAGGCGTGGCCCGCTGGCTGGAAGCCGAAAGGCAGGCCGAACGAAGTGGCCAGTGAGCTGTTCGAATTCCTCAATGTCGAGATTCCCCAAGACATCCCTTTGCCTGAAGTCCTGGAGGCGATCCAAGGCCGGCTAAAAGTCCCCTTCCTCTTCGATCGCAACGCGCTTGCTCTGCACGACATCGACCCGGCCAAGGAAACCGCCGACCCACTGAACAAACGAATGACCTACAGCCAGGTGCTCAACAAGGTGCTGGGGCATGCCCGGTTGAAATACGAGGTGCGTGTCGACGAGGCCGACAAGCCGTTTCTGTGGATCACGACCGTCAAGCCGGCGCCGCAATAAGCTGGCAGCGACTCTGAATGAAGAACTATGTTGCCGAGTGGCACCCGAAGAAGCACCAAGAGGCACGGCGGAACTGTGTTGTCGTGGTGGGTTCACTTTCAACCCGTCATCGTTTCCCACAACAAGCGATAGTACGTCATCACACGCACGGGGTCGGTCGTTTGTGAGCCTTCCTCCACGAGCGTCCAGCCTTTGAAGTTGGCCTTCTTGAGCAGGTCGAACAGTTCGCGCCAGGGTTAATCGCTGATCAAGTCGTGAATGTGGACGGTGC
>JAYVCO010000274.1:0-15518 GCA_043749935.1 Planctomycetia bacterium | reverse complement strand
AAATAATCAAGCTCGTCGAGGACATCCTGGCTCTCGCGGCATAAAACTACCAGAACCGAACAACTCATGCTGTCAAAAACCGCGAAAGTTGAACTTAGGGACAACTCAAAAATAACTTCGCCTGCAAACACCTCTCCCTCTGGGAGAGGGCAGGGTGAGGGAAATCAAAATACCGAAATTATTTTTGAGTCGTCCCTTAGCCGTTCCAGCTATCCTACCGCATGCCCGATCAAATCGTTCGGAGGCCGGTGACAACTGCAATCGATTTACCGGGAAACGTCGGGTATAAAGGGGGCTCAACCCCATGAAAATGAAGATCCGGAGCCCGCTATGAACAGCCGTTTCTCGTTATTGATTGTCGCCACCACATTGACCATCGCCGGCTGCACCGGAAAGCCCGGTCCCTCTCCGACCGATTTCCCCGACGCCACGATTTCGACCGGCACCGGCGGCGAAGGCGCCGGGCCAACAGGCACCAGCGGAGACACGCCAGCCGCAAACCCTGAGAATCCCGAAAATCCAGCGTCGGATAAGTGAGATCTCGCGAAAGTCGGGCCAGCTGCATTGACTAACTTTTGGTCCAGCCGGGCTGCGGGGTCGCGAACACTTTCGGTTTAGTGCCGCCCTGGATTCTTGCGATCGCCTGTTCGGCGTTCGAGACGCCTTGCGCGTCGGCGTGGATATCGAGATCGACCTCGAACTTCAGGGTCGCGCCTGGCGCTAGCTCGACGACGCGGCCTTGTTCTTTTTCGAACGTTCGTGGGTTCGGAAAATTGGTGGCCGGTTCGAGCCCGGTCACATAGCCGTCGGCCGCCATCGGCGTGTTCTTCCAGAGCGTGAAATAGGGGAGTTGTTTGATGCTGTAACGCATGCTCACGCCTTGCGTGGCATGGGCGTTTTTCAACAGTATTTGCGTCATCCCCGCACCGTCGGCCAGCATTTCGAAGAAGTACACCTGCTCGCTGTAGCCCGGCTGTTCGGCGGCGTAGCTATCCCACGTGCCAATGCCTTCGGCGGCGCGAGGATCGCGCGGCATGACCGCCTTGACTGGCGCTACCACTTTCGCCCCGGGGTCCAAAATCGGCGCGCCAAAGTTCGTGTGATAGAGCAACTGCATTTCGGCCGGGTTGCCCGAGACGTTGGTCACCTCGTCGACGATCCGCAAGCCGGGCTGCCCGATTTTCGTGATGTAGGTCGATTTGAGTTGCAGCTTCTGAAACAGAAACCGCGTTTCGTCGACGATGCCGCTGACTCGCATCTCGCCCGAGTCGGAATCGACCGTGACGTCGACGTGCCGGGCAGGCCGGTTGGCGATCCGGCCGTGCAGCGGATATTTGTAGGCGCCGTTGGAGCCGATGTCTGGCGCGCCGTTGCTTTCCAACCCGCAGCGGCACATCAGCTCGTCAAACCCTTCGAGCCAACCCAGGCCGCTTGGCTCGGTGAACGGAATGAACTGCGGATGAACCGGCCCTTTGACGGGCGAATTCCAGCCGATCTCCAAATTGCCCAGCCAGGCTTTCCACAGCCCCATGCCGCGCGTCGGCACGACGATGAACCTGAACTTGCCATTGTCGACCTCGACCACATCTACCCCATCGCGCAACCCGCCCCGCAGCGTGCGGCGTTTGATCGACAAGTTCTTGTTGACGATGCCCGCCTGCTCCAGCGGAATTACGAATTCCCCATCGTGCAGCCCCCGATCAACGTCGGTCAAAATCCAAGTCTTTTGTGCCATCGGTGTTTTCGCCTTTGCGGGAATGGGGCTGTCGGTTGGGTGTGGTCCGTGCAATGTATGCTCGCGGGCGGGGGATTTCCAGCGGTTGGCCAGCCCAGGCAAGACTATTACTGGTATCAGGTCTGCTGGGATGTCTTGTGCTAGAATCAGACAGAATGATGAAAGCACCAAAGATTCCGCGCGTTATTTGGTGGATGTTAAGTCTCCTGCTCGGGATGATCCTTGTCGGTACATGCGACGTGTTAGCCGTCAGGCGAGCCCGCGAGCGTGCTGCGGAAAACGCGGAGCGCAGATAGAGGGAACTGCCTGCCATCGATCCTCGTGCCGATAGGATCTCAATCCGCCTCCGGGTGGCTTACCTGTCGAAGTCGAAGCAAGGATTTCCAGCGGCGTCCAGGGGCGGGGCTCATGGTTCGTCTCGGCCAAATAGCTCTCGGTCGAGCTCATCTTTTCGACGGTAGAGAGAATCGAAATCCGGCATAGTCGTTCCCTGCCGGTTCACGAGTTGCTGAATAAACTCCTGTTTCAGTGCGGCGCGGAACGGCGCCATCTCTCTCGATAAGACCTTCATCTGTTCAAGGATTGCCCCCCGCTCTCGTTCCGGAGCATCCTTATATTCCCTGCCAAGCTGCTTCGCGCGCAACATCAGCACTTGAAGCTTGGCCCGAGGATCTTTTTGCTCGTCACTCATTCCGGGATTCTACCAGCCTATGCCGCGCGAAAAAACCGCCCAAAAGCGGCTTATCGCCGGGTGTAGGATTGGAACCCGCGCCGTCTGCAAGCCACGCGCCTCCGGGTCGCTTGCCAGTCGATGGGGCAGCGAATAAAACAAGGGCATTCAAATCCTGCTCTGCTTGGCAGGCGATTCTTCTGGGAGTCCACGGCGAACCATGATTACTTCGACTGTTCTTAAGCGTGACAATGTTGGCAAGGTCCTTTCGCGGGCGCTCGATGCCGGGCAGGGCTTGTTGCGGCTGACGCCCACTTGGGTGCCGCGCAGCTTCTTGCACCCGGGCAAGCGGATCAAGCTCGCGCCGCACGATTGGTACGCCTTTGGGGCGCATCGTGGCGGCATCGACGAACGTTGGTTTGCCAGCACGACCGAAGCGGCCAACGAAAACCGCACGCCCGACGAAGGTTTGAGCTATGTCACGTTCGAGGGTCAGCGATTCACGCTGTTGGATGCCGTGGCCGAGAGCGGCGCGCGGGCCATCGGCAAACCGATGTACGACAAGTATCAGCGGTGGCCGATCTACTCGAAGTTCTTCGACAACATGGGCCCGATTCCGCATCACATGCACCAGGGCTTCAAGCACGCGGCCCTGACCGGCCAGCAGGGCAAGCCCGAGAGCTACTATTTTCCGCCACAATACAACAACGTCGACAACAACTTCGCCTACACCTTCATGGGCCTCGAGCCCGGCACGACCAAAGCCCAACTGCGAAAATGCCTGGAGGATTGGAAGCGGGGGGACAACGGCATTCTCGACCTGTCAAAGGCGTATCGCCTGAAACGGGGCACCGGCTGGCTGATTCCGCCAGGCGTGCTGCACGCACCCGGCTCGCTCTGCACGTACGAGCCGCAGTGGGGCTCCGACGTGTTCGGTATGTTTCAATCGCTCGTCGAAGGGCGCGAAGTCCCCTGGTCGCTGCTGGTCAAGGACGTGCCGAAAGACAAGCACCAGGATCTTGATTTCATCATCGAACAACTCGATTGGGAGAAGAACGTCGACACCCACTTCAAGGAACACAACTACCTGGAGCCGATCGTTGACAAGGCCCGCAGCGGCACTGGATACACCGATCGCTGGATCGTTTACGGCACGGTCGACGGCGCGCAGTTATTCAGCGCCAAGGAATTGACGATCGAGCCGGGCGTGAAGTGCAAGCTACAAGATCCCGGCGCCAGCGGCTGGATCACCGTCCAAGGCCGCGGCCGGATGGGCAAGCTCAACCTGCAAACGCCCGCCATGATCCACTTCGGCCAAGAAACCGAAGACGAAGTCTTCATCACCCACGAAGCCGCCACCTCCGGAGTAGAAATCGAAAATACGGGGAGCGAGCCGCTGGTGGGACTGCGGTATTTTGGCCCGGATGTGCATGCGAATTTGCCAAAGATGGGAGAGTATTTGCGGTAGGGATTAGGGGTTGGGGGCTAGGGGTTAGTTGACAACATCACCCCAGCGCCTGCCCTTGAGCCAATGTCGTCTTTGTTTTTTTCTAATCCCCAATCCCTAACACCCAACCCCTACTCATGAACTCCTTCCCCAAACTTCATAATGCTGCCTGGCCTGGCGTGGTCGGCAAAGGGCCGGACTCGGAGCCGCCGATCGAGCTCGATACGATGTTGGATCTGACGGCCGCGGCGGAAGTCGATGGCGTCAAGTTCGACGGGTTCGATCTGTTTTTGTTCGACCCGCACGTCAGCATCGATTCGACGGAGGACGACCTGAAACGACTAGCCGATAAAGCGCGGCAGCGAAATCTGGTGATCGGTTCGGTCGTGGCGCCGGTTTGGCCGCCGACAGGCGGCGGTTCGGCCATGGGCACCGCAGCGGAGCGCAAGCAGTTTCTTGAACAAGTTCGCAAAGGCTGCCGCATCGCCAGCAAACTTCGCGAGTTGGGCATTCGACCATACGGAGTCGTGCGGATCGACTCGGCGGCCGGCGTCGCCGATTGGGCCCAAGGGGACTCCCGCGCCAACAGCCAGCGGATTGCCGAAACGTTCACCGAAGCCTGCACGATTGCCGAAGGTTTTGGCGAACGGCTGGCCGCCGAAGGCGAGATCTGCTGGGGCGGCATGCACAGTTGGCGCCACATGCTCGAACTGCTCGAGATGGTCGGCCGGCCGCAGACGCTCGGCTTTCAGGCCGACATGGCCCACACGCTGCTCTATGTGCTCGGCCACAACGCGCCGGAAGACGCGATGCTACCCTCGGACTTCAATTGGAAAGACACGCCCCGGCTCGACGCGGCGCTCAAGCAACTCACCTCGGAGTTGCGCCCCTGGACCATCGATTTTCACGTCGCACAAAACGACGCCACGGTGCACGGTACCGGTTCGCACGACAAGACCGGCCGGCACTGCCTGCCCAACGACCCCAACGGAAAACTCGACATCCCCAAAATCGCCGGCTTCTGGCTGCGCGACGAACACGGCCAACTCACCAAGAAGTTCCAGCACATCTGCTGGGACGGCTGCATGTTCCCCAACAAAACCATGATGGACCCGAAGACGTGGAAAGATATTTTGGGGGCGATGATTAAGGTGCGCGAGGCGCATGGGTGGCGTGAGTAGGCATTGGGGGTTAGGGGTTTGGGATTAGGGGAAGAGGACATGGTCGATTCGCGAGTAAGTGCCAGGCCGGTTCAGTCTTATCGGGACTTGGTTGTCTGGCAGAAGGCGCTGGACCTGGCTGAGTCGATTTACGTTGCGACACGAAGCTTCCCGAAAGAAGAGGTTTATGGCCTGACGAGCCAAATGCGCCGCTCCGCGATTTCTGTGGCGAGCAATATTGCGGAAGGTCACGCTCGCCAAAGTCGGGGCGAGTACATGCAATTCTTGGGCATCGCGCGCGGATCGCTAGCCGAACTTTATACCCAGCTCGTACTGGCCGGCAGGCTTCAAATGCTGCCAACCGACGCCCAACAAAAACTCGAAATCCAGCTAGCCGAAGTCGGCCGCCTACTTAATGCACTACGCAAGTCGCTTGGTCGCACGTCCTCCTAAACCCTAATCCCCAACCCCTAATCCCTACTCATGAAACCATTGAACATCGGCATGATCGGCTACGGCTTTATGGGCCGGGCACATTCAAATGCGTATCGGCAAGTCAGTCAGTTTTTCAAACGCGAGTATCGGCCGGTGCTCAAGGCTTGCTGTGCTCGGCAGGAAGATAAGATCAAAGCGTTTGCCGAGAATTGGGGGTATGAATCGTACGAGACCGATTGGAAAAAGCTGATCGCGCGCAAGGATATCGACGTGATCGACATCGGTTCGCCCAACAACACGCACAAGGAAATCGTGCTGGCCGCGGCCAAAGCGGGCAAGATGATCCTCTGCGAAAAGCCACTGGCGATGAACGTTGCCGAAGGCGAGGAAATGTGCGCCGCTGTCGAGAAAGCCGGCGTCGCCAACATGGTCTGGTTCAATTATCGGCGCGTGCCCGCGATCTCGCTGGCCAAGCAGGTGGTCGACGAAGGCCGAGTCGGCCGGCCGTTCCACTATCGGGCTACGTATCTGCAAGACTGGACGATCGCCACCGACGTTCCGCAGGGTGGAGCCGCCTTATGGCGTTTGGACATCGACGTGGCCGGCTCGGGCGTGACCGGCGATCTGCTGGCCCACTCGATCGACACGGCCGAATGGCTCAACGGCCCGATCGCGCGTGTGACGGCCGCCACCGAGACGTTCGTCAAAGAACGGATGCACGCCGAAACCGGCAAGATGCAGAAGGTGGGCATCGACGACGCGTGCATGTTTTTGGCGGTGTTCAAGAACGGTTCGATGGGCACATTCGAAAGTACCCGCTACGCGCGCGGCCGCAAGAATTTCAACACGTTCGAGCTCAACGGCGAAGCCGGCAGCGTCTACTTCGATCTCGAAGATCCCCAATACTTGCAATACTTCAAGTACGCAGACCCCAAAACGGGCGCCAAGATCGAGAGCCACCTGACCGGCTGGCAGAAGATTCACGTCACGAACCCCGAGCATCCCTATATGAAACAGTGGTGGGTGCCCGGCTGCACGATCGGCTACGAACACACGTTTACCAACGCCCTGGCCGACTTTTTGGAAAGCCTGGAAACCGGCAAGCCCGTGCAGCCCGATTTCCGCTCGGCTCTGCGCACGCAAAAGGTCTGCGACGGCGTCTTGGCCAGCGCCAAGAGCGGCAAATGGGTCGAGATTGGATAGTAAGCTGTTGTAAGTCGGACTTCGCATGAACTACTTCGCTCACGGACGGCACTTCATCGACGATCCCTATTTTCTGGCCGGCACGGCGGTACCCGACTGGCTGAACGTGGTGGACCGGCGCGTGCGGGTCCGGTCGAAGCAAGCGAAGCTGCACCTCGATGCGCCTGACCCGCGGGCGGCGCGCGTGGCGGCGGGCATCGTGCAGCATTGCCGCGACGACGATTGGTTTCATCAAACCAGAGCTTTTGCGGAACTTTCGCTCGAACTTTGCCGCATGCTGCGTCGCGAGTTGCCTGCTGACGACGGGTTTCGGCCGCATTTCGTCGGGCACATCCTGGTCGAAATGCTGCTCGACGCGGTCTTGATCGCCGACGATCCGCCGCGATTGGCGGCGTATTATGCGGCGATGGAAAGCATTGAAGGGGACTGCGTCGAGCGGGCGGTAAATAGCATCGCCGCACTGCCCACGCACAACCTGGGCAAGTTCATTCCGCTTTTTTCGCGCGAGCGGTTCTTGTCGGATTATGCCGAGGATGACAAACTGTTGTTTCGCTTGAACCAGGTGATGCGTCGCGTCGGCCTGCCGCTGTTGCCGGCGAAAATCGTGGAGGTGTTAGAGATCGCCCGCGGCAAAGTGGGCGAGCGCCGCGACGAGCTGTTGGCGGCCTGAGGCGCGAATCAAGCAACTCTTTGGGAAACGTTTTGATTCATTAATACTAACCCGAAGCGCGAGCGAGGGCTCTTTGTTGAGTTCCCTCGCTCGCGCTTCGGGTTAGTATCGGAAGTACCAACTTCGGAGATACTGCCATGAAACTCGGCATGAACATGTTGTTGTGGGGGGGCGATTTGACCGACGCGCTGTTGCCGGTCTTCGAGAAGCTCAAGGCGATGGGCTACGATGGCGTGGAGTTGCCGATCTTCGATCCGAATCCCGATAAGTTCGCCCAGTGGGGCAAACGACTCAGTGAGATCGGGCTGGAGCGGACCTGCGTCACGATTCGCGGCGCGGCCGACAACCCGATCAGCCCCGACGCCAAAGCTCGCGCCGCGGGCGTGGCCGCGATGAAGAAGACCTTGGAATGCTGCCAGGCCGCGGGTGCCAAAACGCTTTGCGGCCCCTACCACTCGGCCATCGGCGAATTCACTGGCCAAGGCCCGACGCCCGACGAATGGAAGTGGGGCGTCGACAGCATGCGGCAAAACGCTGAAAACGCGGCCAAGTCGGGCGTCATGCTGGGAGTGGAATATCTCAATCGGTTCGAGTGCTATTTTCTGAATTCGGCCGCCGACACGGTTCGCTTCGTGCGCGACGTCGATCATCCGAATTGCCGGATGATGTACGACACGTTCCACGCCAACATCGAAGAAAAAAATCCGGCCGAGGCAATTCGCACGTGTGCTCCCTACACCATCCACGTTCACATTTCCGAAAACGACCGCAGCACGCCGGGCGAAGGAAACATCCCTTGGGCCGAAACGTTCAAGACGCTCAAGGAAACTGGCTACGACGGCTGGATGGTGATTGAAGCGTTCGGGCTGGCCCTGCCCGAGATCGCGGCGGCCACAAAAATCTGGCGAAAGATGTATCAGAGCGAAGAGCAGTTGGCTCGCGACGGCTTGGCGTTCATCAAGAAGAATCTTGGCCGATAAAAGCGCGGCCTTCGAACCTGCCTCGACAGCTATCAGGGTCACAATGGGTGGTGCTGTTGCAGGTTTGAGCGCCCGCGGTTCCCATCTTGCCGAGCGCCGGGAATCGCCCGTATAGTGCGCCTATGAGCGCGCGTCCTACCAAGAAATCAAGCCAGCCTGAAAACACACTCGACCTGGCCGCTTTTCGTCAGGTGCCCGAGAATGCCGGACTGTCGCTCGACCAATTGGCAACCGCGCTTTCCGGGCTACTCGACGCGGGCGACGATCCTTACGCAGCGGCGTCAAAGACCGGGCCGGCGATTGTGGACACGGTGGCCATCGCGGAAGAGCCCGGCGAACTCGAGGCCGACGATTGCGAGATCACGCCGCGAAGCATCTTGGAGGCCATGCTCTTTGTTGGCAGTCCTCAGAACGAACCGCTCACGAGCAAACAAGTGGCCGGTTTGATGCGCGGAGTGCGGCCGGCCGAGATCGACTCACTGGTGCGCGATTTGAACCGCGATTACGATCGCCGCAATTGCCCGTATGGAATTGTGGCGGAAGGGGCCGGCTATCGACTTAAGTTGCGCGAGCAACATGCTCGAGTGTGCGAAAAATTTTACGGCAAGGCGCGTCAGGCCCGACTGTCTCAAGCCGCGATCGAAGTGCTGGCCGCCGTGGCCTATAACGCGCCCATCGGTGCCGACGACATCAGCCGGCTACGAGGCAAGCCCAGCGGACATATCCTTGCACAACTGGTGCGCCGCCAGTTGTTGCGGATCGAACGCGGCGAGACCAAGCCGCGTAAGACGCTCTATTCCACGACCCCGCGATTTCTCGAGCTCTTTGGCTTGGAGAATCTCGACGACTTGCCGCGCAGTTCGAATCTCGAAGAAACCTGACGCTTAACGCCCAGATTTATTCGCAGACCCCCCGGCTGGAGACGCAGGGGATCGCCGCAAGACTATGTGTAATTGGCGAGTGCGTAAGGCTTTAGCAATCCGCTTGGAATTGCGCAGACGCGATTGGGCAGGATTGCTAGAATTAAGTGAACTTCCATGCTGTCAGGCTTAGATCTACTGCGATGCAAACCGAATTCGATCTGCCGGCTCCCGGGGCACGCTGAGTGCCACTGAGAATGCAAATCCAGCACGCCGGCGGTCTTCAACCGATTTCTATTGATGCTTCACCGCTCGTGGTAGACCCATCCCCACCTTCGCGCCGCCGGCGGTTCGCACAGTTGCGCGCTGCTGCGCCAGCGGTGGTACCTTCGCTTCTATTGTGCGACTTTGCCCACTTGGCTGACGAAGTGCGGAGACTCGAAGCGGCCGGAGTGCATTCATTTCACTTGGACGTCATGGACGGCCATTTCGTACCGAATTTGAGCTATGGCTTGCCCATCATTGAAGCAGTTCGCCGGGTCACGGAACTCCCGATCGAGGCGCATTTGATGATCTCGGAGCCGGCCCGCTATGCCGAACAGTTTTTCACCGCCGGAGCCGACGCGATCACGTTTCACATCGAGGCAGTCGACGATCCGAGGCCGCTCTTGGAACGCTTGCGCTTCATCGGCGCTTGGGCCGGTTTGGCTCTCAACCCCGATACGCCGCTCGCCACGATTCTCCCTTATCTCGACGCTTGCGATCTGGTGCTCGTGATGAGCGTTACGCCAGGTTTCGGCGGCCAGGCGTTCCAGGACATCGCGTTGGAAAAACTTCGCCAGCTCAAGACGAAAGTCGCACTCGAAGTGCTTTTGGAAGTTGATGGAGGAGTGAACGACAAGACTATCGGCGACTGCTCGGAAGCAGGCGCCCAACTGCTAGTAGCTGGTTCGGCTATTTTTGGCCACAGCGATTACGGGCACCGCGTTAGCACACTGACGGGTTTGGCCCAGACACATTCGAGGACTCACTAACAATATGGTCCAGATCGTACTGATCCGTCCAGGTTCAACCGACTATGACGAGCAAGGGCGCATTCAGGGCACGCTCGACATTCCGCTCTCCAACCAGGGGACGCAGGAGGTCGAGCGAATTATCCAAGACCTTGGCCCACTTGGAATTACGGTAGTTTATTGCGGCCCCTGTCAGTCAGCCTGCCAGACGGCAACCGCGATTTCAGAGGCCTTGGGCGCAAAGCTCAAGACAGCCGACACTTTGACAAATATTGACCACGGCCTCTGGCAGGGTATGCTGATCGACGAGGTTAAGCGCAAGCAGCCGAAGGTTTTTCGTCAGTGGCAAGAGCAACCCGGCATCATTTGCCCGCCCGAGGGCGAGATGCTCAGCCAGGCGCAAGATCGGGTGCAAGCGGCACTAACCAAGCTCTTGACGAAACATAAGCAGGGAACGATCGCGCTGGTCGTGCCCGAGCCATTGGCCAGTGTCATTCGCTGCCAACTTACGCATAGTGAGTTTGGGGGTCTTGCGAACGCTGGTTCTGTCTGCGGTAAATGGGAGGTCATTTCACTTGAGCCGCAGAGTCTGGTGGCCGAGAGTTGAGCAATTAGCGAGAAAAAAACCGCCCTCGGCCGGCCGACTTTGCCGATTGGAATTAGGTTAGCAGTCCCGAGTTAACACGACCCAACATGCCCCGTTCTGTTCGAGCCGACATGGCCACTAGTCATACTCCAGCCAACCCGCCCGCATCGCCAGCCAAGCGCCCCAAGCGCGGCGTGCCCGAGGGTCTTTGGCAACGCTGTCCAGGATGCCAGCAAACGATCTTTCGCAAGCAGGCGGAACGGGCGCTGGGTGTTTGTCCGGAGTGCGACTACCACTGGTATGTATCGGCCGCGCAACGCATCGAGCAAGTTCTCGATGAAGGCACGTTCGAAGAGTGGGACGCTGGTTTGGCGCCGGCCGACCCGCTGGAGTTTGCCGATAAGATTCGCTACAGCGAGCGTTTGAAGAATGAGCAGGCGCGCACCGGCCTGAAAGACGCGGCCATCGTGGGCAGCGGCATGATTCGCGCCCGTCGAGTTGCCTTCGGCGTTACCGATTCGGCCTTCATCATGGGCAGCATGGGCGCCGTGGTCGGCGAGAAGCTGACGCGATTGATCGAAAAGGCCACCGAGCAACGGCTGCCGCTGATTATCATCAGCGCCTCGGGCGGCGGCGCCCGAATGCACGAAGGCATTTTGTCGCTGATGCAAATGGCCAAGGTTTCAGCGGCGCTGGCCCGCTATGATCAGGCTGGCGGCTTGTTCATTTCCGTGCTCACGAATCCGACGATGGGCGGAGTGGCGGCCAGCTTTGCCAGTTTGGGCGACATCATTTTTGCCGAGCCCAAAGCCTTGATCGGCTTTGCCGGTCCGCGAACCATTCAGGCCACGATTCGCATCGAGTTGCCCAAGGGCTTCCAGACCAGCGAATTCCTGCTAGAGCACGGCTACATCGACCGCATCGTGCGCCGCAGCGATCTCAAGAGCGAGATTGCCCGCACCATCGACTACTGCAAGATGTCTCGCCAAGCCAAGACGCCTCGCTAGCCGGCCAATCGGTCTTTAAAGTTTTTTTGCTTCGATGCCCCGCGGTATCGGGCTTCCGCGTCGGCCAACAGCCAATCAAGGTCCGCTTGCTTGCACGTTCGCTTCGGCTTAGAGTAGCGCTAGGGACAGACATCGCCGCGGCAGCCCCGGTTTTCCGGCAATTCTCACGCGGTCGCTCGCGTTCGCGCTGAAAGACGATCCCTATGGGTTTGTTCGGAAAACTTTTCAACGTCAAAACGAAGGTCAACGTCCGCTCGCGATTCGAGCTGCTGAAAGAAGCGATTTCAGGCACCATGTCGAGTTTCTACATGGCCCGCGACCGCTCGAGCGGTGAAATCGTCGGGCTGAAAATCCTCGATGTCGAAAAGACCGCCGCGCTCGAGGCTCGCTTCACCGGCATCAAGAAGCCCAAGGAAGGCGAAATCGCTATGGCGATGTCGCACCCCAACATCGTGCGTACGCTGGAACATGGCGTGACAACCGACGACGAGCAATTCCTGGTCATGGAATTCCTCGATGGGCCGGGGCTCAACTCGCTGATCGTGGGTCACAACCCTCTGCTGGCCGGTCGTCGCATGAAACTCATTCGCCAGGCGGCCGAGGCGCTCTCGGCAGTTCACCATGCCGGCTACATTCATCGCGATATCTGCCCGCGGAATTTCGTGGTCGAGAAGGATTGCGAGTCACTGAAGCTGATCGACTTTGGGCTGAGCGTGCCGGCCACGGCCCAGTTCATGCAATCCGGGAACCGCACGGGCACGGCCAACTACATGGCGCCTGAAGTCGTGCGCCGCCGCCCGACGAGCCAGAAGCTCGATATTTTCTCCTTCGGCGTCACGATTTACGAGCTGTGCGCGTTCGGGTTGCCCTGGCCGCGAGGAGCCGGCCAGGCGGCCATGGCCCACGGCTCGCAAGACCCCATCGACATTCGCACGCTCTGTCCAAAAATCGACCCACGACTTGAACACGTGATCAATGCTTGTTTGGAGACTGCGCCCGAAAAGCGGCCCGAATCGATGGACCAGATTCTCAAGATGCTCAAAGGAATCGAGCACGAAAACAAGGCCTGAAGCTCGGCGAGAATACCAGCAGTATCGAGCACGCGAAGGCGCTAAAAAAGGAGTAGGCAATGGCCGGTTTTAGGATCCATTGTTCGGCGACTGTTTCAGCGATCGTCGCGGTGCTGATTCTGGCCTGTTCTGGTTGCGCTCCTTCCGAGGAACAAAAAGCGCTGTCCGCCATCAAGCAGTTGGGCGGAAAGACCAAAAGCGATCAGCGAGGACAAATTGTCGAAGTCGACCTGAGCCGGACGAAGGCAACCGACGACGATTTGGCCGCGCTCAAGGCACTGGGCCACTTGCGCTCCCTCAATTGCAGCTACACGCCAATCACTGGCCAAGGACTCGAACACCTGGCCGGTTCGCGCGAGCTGCAAACGTTGTTTTTGGTGGGCAGCGAGTTGAATGACGCCGGCCTGGCCGAAGTGAGCAAACTTTCCTCGCTCCGCACACTGCACTTGGGCCGCACCAAAATCACGAACGCGGGCCTCGCGGAATTGACCGGCATGTCGAATCTGCGCACGCTGTCCCTGGGCAATACGCAAATTACCGACGCGGGACTGGCATCACTAAAACCCATGCACGAGTTGGGCACACTCGTGTTGCGGCAGACGAAAACCAGTCCAGCCGGTGTGCAACAACTTAGAGAGAGCTTGCGCAAAACCCAGATCGAACGATAGTAAAAATTTTGGACGGGGTTCGCACGCTCGGTTAGAATGAACGCTAGTAGCAAGACTGCGCTCCTATGTCTGGGTGCCACTGGCGTGTCGCCAGTGCTTCGTCAATTACACTGGCGACACGCCAGTGGCACCGATCGATGACAATGAAGCCTAGTCTTGCTACTAGGGGCAGCGTCACACGGAACGGCAGGCGCTTTCATGTCGCGATCATCATCTCGTGCGCACTTTGGTTTCACGCTCGTTGAACTGTTGGTCGTGATCGCCATCATCGGGCTGCTCGTCGCGCTTTTGTTGCCGGCGGTGCAAGCTTCGCGCGAGGGTGGACGGCGATCGCAATGTTTGAGCAATCTCAAACAACTTGGCCTGGCTTTGCAAACCTATGCCGATGCTCAACACCGGTTGCCCTCGGCCAGCACTAGCCCGGTCGATGCGGGCGTTTGGGATTACGCCGGGAATCCCGCGGTGCATCTCCACAGTTGGGCCAGCCTGATCCTGCCGTATTTGGAAGATTCGTCGCTGCACGGAGTCATCGATTACCACAGGTCGTCGCTCGATCCGGCCAACCGCACGGCGGCCGCCAAGGTGCTTTCGATTTACCGCTGTCCTTCGTTCGAAGGATTGGACTACTCGCAAGAAGCCAAATACCTTGCCATTGCAGACAATTTTGCGATTCGCAACTACGTGGCCATTGGCGCCACCGATATTGGCAAGCTTTGGGGTCCGGGCGCCGACGGCAGGCGGCGGCCTGATGGCACGATCTATTTCCAATCGGAGACGCGTTTGAAGGACGTCACCGATGGGCTCTCGAACACGGTCGTGATCGCGGAAACGCGCGAGCAGAACGCCGCCGTGTGGATCGACGGCACCGGCGCGGCAGCGGTGGGCCGGCGGTTCGCGGTCGACAACGTTCCCAGCTACGGCGGCAACGAACTGTCGCTGAATTACGAGCCCTATTACCAGTGGGGCGACTCGACCGACTCGATCGATTCCCTCTACGGCCCCTCGAGCATGCACCCCGGCCTGGTCGGCCACCTCTACGCCGACGGCTCCGCCCGCTTCATCGCCGACTCGATCGATCGAGACGTGTACGACGCTCTGGTGACCCGCGCCGGCGGCGAGGTGACGGAGAATCGGGCGGAGTGACCGACGTGCGAAAAGCAGCGGCGGCTTCCGAGCCGGCGCTACGGCGCGGGGTTCCCGGGCGCGTCGGGAGCCGCGTGTTGTTTGGCTTTGATCCGATTCTTTAGATCATCGACTTGCATTCTCAAATCGCGTAATTCCTGAGCGAGTTTTTCGTTCTCTGCCGAACGACGTACCGATCCTCGAAACGCCGCCAGGGCGGCAACGAGGCCGCACAGTGTCGCGAATAGTAATACCCAGGATCTGAACTGACGGGGTCGAGAATTGTTGCTCATACTGGCATTGTGATATGGTTGGACCAGTCAAAGCAAGTCTTATTGGCGATACGCGTAGCGGCCAAGGGCTAGGAGGTCACGAGGGCGCACCGCGACGAAGAAGGTTCATCTGATATTCGCGGGTAGTGTATCGAATCAGACGAATCCGCCGGCGCGTTCATCGGCTTGGCGCATGGGAGTTTGAAAGGCGCCGAACGGACGAAGCGCCGCTAGGCCTGTTCGAATCGTTGAGTTGCCGATGGCCTGCGCGCCGACGATTGGATCCCCATTGCCGACGTCCTGGCGTGAAGGATGCGTTCGATATCTTCGGCCGACAAGCCGCGCTGCACCATTTCCAGCTTGAGCGTCGCGTCCCATTTCTTGCGCAAGTGAGCTGTGATGATTATCGTCATTACGGCCACGGTCGCGCACACAACAAGAACCGATGTGGCCACGGTCAGCCAAAAGCCGATTTCAGGGGTCAAGTGGTCTAGCAGTGTGTCCATTTTCGTGGTTCTCCGCTCGAAAGGATCGTTTCGGGTCTAGTGCGCCTTCCGATCAATATTCGCTTCTGTACATAACATCTTGGCCGCCCAAGTCGCCATTTTAGCAGAACGGGC
>JAYVCO010000273.1:0-2111 GCA_043749935.1 Planctomycetia bacterium | reverse complement strand
AAGATTTCCTTGCCGGCGCCGCCGAGGCAGGGATCCGGCGGACTGCTCGTGCAAGTCATGCCGGTCGACGGCATGTTCGACTCGATCGTCTTCGCCGGTTTCAAGGCGCATAGCCTGCTCGCCTCCGAGGTGACTCGCGAGAGTTTGGAACACCTGGGCCAGAACCTGAAGAATTTTGGTCCGGCAAAGTGCGTGCTGGTTTTGGGCGCCGGCAACGTGTCGAGCATTCCCGCTACCGACACGATCTCGAAAGTGTTTCAGGAGGGCCATGCCGTCCTACTGAAGATGAACCCCGTCAATGAATATCTTGGCCCGATTTTTCAGCGTGTCTTTGCCGGATTGGTTGAAGCCGGCCTGGTGCGGATCATTTACGGCGGCGCCGATGTCGGAACGATTGCCGTGAACCACGCCCGCGTGGATGAGATTCACATTACCGGTTCCATTTATTCGCACGATGCAATTGTCTGGGGATCTAGCCAGGCCGAGCAGCAGCGGCGCAAGCAAGAGCAGAATCCGCTTTTGAAAAAACCGATCACCAGTGAATTGGGTAATGTCAGCCCTTGGATCATCGTGCCGGGGAATTACTCGCGCAAACAATTGCGGTTTCAGTCCGAAAATGTGGCGGCGTCGATCACGAATAACGCCTCGTTCAATTGCGTGGCCACGAAAGTGATCATCACCTCGAAGAGTTGGCCGCAGCGACAGGAATTTCTCGATTTGCTGGAAGACGTGCTCGATCGGGTGCCTCAACGGCGGGCGTACTATCCGGGCGCACGGGAGCGCTTTGGCCGGTTCTCTGGCAAGCAACCAGGAGCCGCCGATTCGTTGCCATGGACTTTGCTGCGCGACACCGATCCGCAGCACGCGCCACATTTGTTCTGCGAAGAGTCGTTTGTTTGCGTTTGCGCCGAGCTGGGGCTCGAGGCCGGCAATGACCAGCAGTTTTTGGCTACGGCAGTGGAGTTCGCCAACCAAAAGTTATGGGGCACTCTCAGTGCCGCACTGACGGTGCATCCCAGCTTCCGAAGCGCACCGCAAGGCGAGGCCTGTTTTCAAGCTGCGTTGCGCGACTTGCAATATGGGGCCGTCGGCGTCAACCACTGGCCTGGACTGGTCTATGCGATGATGAGCCCTCCTTGGGGTGGTTATCCCATCGGCACGCTGGCCGACGCCCAAAGCGGCATCGGCGCGGTTCACAACACGTTCATGCTCGAAGGCGTGCAGAAGACGGTATTGGAAGGACCGCTGACGATCTCGCCCAAGCCATTCTGGTTTCCGACCAATCGCAGGCCCGAACCGATCGCCTGGAAGGTGCTGGAACTTTATGCCCAGCCGTCGCTGTGGCGATTGCCGGGCTTGCTGCTGGCGGCTCTGCGCGGTTGAACCAATTCGCCTTTAACTCACCAGGAAGGCATGCTGCGCCAGCCGGGCGAGGCTGATTGGCACTAACTTGCCGATGAGTTGCTTGATCTGCTGGGGATCGTCGGCGCGCCGGCCGTCTTCGGTCACGAAGACCAGTCCCTGAGCTGCCTGTCGTGTGAGCTCGTCGACAATTTGTTGAATTTCGCGCGTTCCGTCCAGTAGTTTCAAAACGTGTTGATCGATGAACTCCAGGCGTAGCGATTGATGCTTGCGATTGGTGGCGACGTCGCCCCGCTCTGCTTGCCACCGCGCCATCCGGCTGGCCGTTGGCTGATCACTCGGGCTGCTTGTGAATGGCAGCGGTTTGCTCGCGACGTTGATGATGTTCTGTGCACAGACCATCGAGAGATTCGCCTTGAGCCGCGTGACTTCGGCGAGTTCATCCGCCAGCGGCCGCTTCGTGGCGGATGCGAGACGAGTCGTGGCTTGCTCAACCAGGTCTTCGGTGGAAATCGAGTTCGGCCAGATTTCGCCTAAGTGCACGAGCGCTGCCTTGATCAGGGGCACGGACGTCGAGAGACGCGATCCATTGCCTGACAAAAAAACATCTAAGCGCGTCGACCGAATCGCAATCTCCGGATCTTCGGGCCGCAGGGCGGCATCCAGAAACAGTCCATCGAGCTGTTCCGGACGATTGGATTTGTGCAGCTCGATGTCCGCGTGACACAATAGCGCTTGGCGAAAGGATC
>JAYVCO010000272.1:0-6261 GCA_043749935.1 Planctomycetia bacterium | reverse complement strand
GACACTCGTGTTCCGAAACGGTGAACCCATTGTGGCTCTAGGCGGGACCGGCGGACGCCGAATTCCGAACACGCTCTACGACGTGCTGGTGGGCCTGGTAGGAAGGGGCCAGTCGCTCTCAGTCGCGGCCGCCGCGCCGCGCATGCACACCGAGGGGAGCGACAAGCTCGAGCTCGCCAAAGGCTGGAGCGAAGCGGAGGCCGAATACCTCAAACGGGTCGGCTACGCTGTCGGCCCCGGCAGCGGCGCGAACCTGAACGGAATCGAGCGCGACCCGCAGACGGGCAAGCTGACAAAGGTCTCGTGAAAGGAGGCCGCACGCTTCTTGGCAGCTGCCTTTTTGGAATTACTTCTTCGAGCCGGGACCGACCAGTTCGATCCGAACTCCGCCGGGTGCTTCGATGAAGGCAATCTTGCCGTTGCCGAAAGCAAACGGTCCGGACTCGAATTTGACTCCCTTGGCTTTCAGCTCGACGGCCGCGGCATCCAGATCGGTGAAGCCCCAACTCAGGTGATCGATCGAGCGACCTTTTGTGCCAGCGCGGGGCTCGTCAACTTTCTTGGCCAGCACCCAAACATCGCCATAACGGACACCGGGGATCAGTCCGGCGAAACGCGAGATCTCGCCGCCGAACGCATCGACATACCACTGGAGCGTCTGTTTGACGTCGGTCGTGGCCAGGTGAACGTGGTGCAGGCCTTCGATCTCGGGATCCTGCACGATTTCAATCAACGTACCCCAGGGATCTTTGACGAACGCAAATTTGATCGGTCCTTCTTGCTCGACGCCCGAGACGATTTCGACGCCGGACGCCGACAGCTCTTTCATCTTGGCGTCGATATCCTTGAATGAAAACCCGATGTGGTCGACCGAGCTGCCGACACTGCCGGGAAATCCCTCCTTGGCTTTGAAGAAGATCAAAGTCACTTTGCCAAATCCGGCTGCGGCAAACGGCCCGATGTTGGTCACCTGCCCGCCCAGGTTTTTCGAATACCATTGGACCGCGGTGGCTGGATCGGTCGCGGTCAAGTGTACGTGGTGGTATTGGGCTAAGAGCTCCGCGGCGGTCGACGTGGAGGCCGCCAGCACGAGGACCAGCCCAGCCGAGAGCACGAGCGACTTTGGCCGGCGAGTGAGCAAGGAAAGCATCATTTGAAAAATCCTCTGCAGAATGAATGCTGGTGCGTGTGTGGTTAGTATCAAGTTTTGTCGTATTAGGCGGGCTTGCTGGCTACTCTTTTGTTGCGCAATGCGTTGGCGGCGCTGATTGTCGAAAAGACGATCAGCATTTGGCCTGGGCCGTATGTCAGCCAGACCCATTCAGTTTGATGCGGAACGTGGCCGCCGAACATTCCGAAGGCGAGAATCAAATCGCTGGTCAAAAACAGGGCGCCGCCTAGAGCCAGCGGGATGAACCGGGAACATTGGATCGCCAGGCCGCTGGAAATGCCGGCTGTGCCCGCCAGCAAGAGCGAATAGGGAAGCGCCGGCCAAACCAGATCACGCGCCTTGGTGCCCTGCATGGCGACGAAATACCAGCCGACCAGTCCAATCAACTGCCAAACGACGATCGCGCCAGTCAGCGCGCGAAAGTTGTTCAGGCCGGCTCGCGTTGCCAGATTCTTGCAGCCGACGATGTAGGCGGCGTGCCCCAGTCCGAAGGCCAAAATGCCTCCCAGTACCGGATCCTTCAAAGGGACGAACGTGAGCAGGTTAGCATTGAAGAAGTCGCCGATCGTTCCGAGCGTCATGCCGGTGGCGATGCACAGAGCGAAGTTTCCGGCCGACGTGTGTCGCCAGGTGGCGTAGGCCAGCCAGCCGGTCACGACCAGCGCGACCGACGAACCCATGCGCGCCGCCGTAGCGGCAGCCGAGCCGTGACCCTCAGAGAAATTCCCCAACACCATGGCGGCGATCAAGAGCGCTGCCCACACGATCCACAGCACAGTGAAATACGCCAGCCCACCGGCAGGCTGATCGCATTTTTCGGCCGCCATTTCCGGCACGAGTGTATTTGGGATCGATGTCATGCTCGCGTTTCCTCGCCGATTCTCGGATTGGCTCTCAGCGAGACGCCGTGGCGCTGCTGCCCACGCAATAGATTCTCGGGGCCGTGCGAATCAGCAGTTTGTCTCCCACGATCACTGGCGTCGCCATGCCCATGTCGTCTTCGGCCAGCTGATTGGTATAGAGAATCTCGAAGTCCGGCCCAGGCTTGATGACGAACGTCACGCCATCTTCGTTCAAGCAAAAGATCTTGCCGTCAAAAGCCACGGGCGAGCTGGTGAAGGCTTTGCCGTTGGGAATCCGTTGCCGGCCATAAATCTCGCGGCCCGTCTTGGCATCGTACGAAGCGAAAAATCCGCGATCGTACAAAATGTAAAGCTGCTCGCCGTAGATCAGCGGCGTGGGATGGTAAGGGCCAGCCTTCTCGTGCGACCAGGCGATGTGCTCATTGCTGGTCTCGCCTTTGTCCAGCGAAATATCACCCGTCGCGCCGGGCTTGATCGCGTAGAGCGGGTTTTCGCCCCACAGCACGTGGCCGGAGGTGAGATAGAGATATCCAAACTGCGCAAACGGGGTCGGAATCGCCAGGATTGATTTGCCTTTGATCTGCCACAAGAGTTTGCCTTCAAGGTCATACGACCGGGCCCAGCCGATGCCAGACGTGACCAGCTCGGTCCGTTTTTCGTTTTCCCAAATATAGGGCGTCGAATAGTTGGTCTTTTCGTCCCGCTCGATGCGCATCACTTCGTCGCCCGTTTTCTTGTCCAACACCAACAGGTACGATTTTTCGTTGTTGTCGTTGACGACGTACACGCGGTCTCGATAGACGATTGGCGAGGTCGAGGTGCCCCAGCCATATTGCGTCTCGGCCGCCGGCATCAGACGCGACCAGAGCAGCTTGCCGTCCATGTCGTAACAAAACATGCCCAGGTTGCCGAAATAGGCATAGATCCGCTCGCCGTCGGTCGTGGCGGTTTCCGAAGCCAGTGTATTCTTGATATGGTGCGGCTTGGGTGGAACTCCGACATGGGCCTGGTGTTGCCACAGCGTCTTGCCGGTCTTGAGGTCCAGGCAGATCACTTTCCATTCGTGCGGATCGGTTTGCTTCGGATACTTGTTGGCGTCGACGTCTTCGAGATACAGCCCCTTGCGCGCCTCGGGCGTCTTGCCCTGGTTGATACACGTGGTTAGCACAATGCGATCGCCCCAGACGACCGGCGACGACCAGCCCATGCCCGGAATGTCTGTTTTCCAAACGATGTTCTCAGTGGCCGACCAGCGCGCCGGCGGTGCGACCTTTTCATTCGTGGGCAAGCGACCGGTGAGAAAGCGGGGGACGGGTTCGTCGGCCCAGGCGGGGCCGGTCGAGGTCAAAATGGCCAGACAGGCCCACGTCGCGATGCGCGTCATCGAATCAACTCCTGCGAGAAGAAATGGATCAAGCGTGGCAGCGGAGTTGGGGGAGGCTCGGCCACGCCAGTTATTTGCGCTCTCGATGCTATCCGTGGTTCGACAGGAGAGTCAAGTCCGGGGGGAGAATTCTAGTAGAATTCCGAGATCCTGCCGGTTTTGCCGCTGTCCTGGTTCGAGTTCTTGTCGGTTCTCAGCGTTACCCGCCGCGCCAAATCGGTTCGCCTAGATGGTTGAATTGATAGTGGTTGCAGCCCGCAACTCACGGGCCGACAATTTTGGTTGGGTTGTCAACGGTCTGGTTGTTCCGCATGTTTCCGGTGTTCAGGGTGCCAGCGGGCTCAAAGAGCAATACATGGCATTCTTCGGATGCGCTGGGCCGATGCTCGGTGCCACGGGGAACAATCACGAATTCGCCCTCCTTGATGTCCAAGCCATGCTCGCAGCCACTTGGGTCGCGGTAATCCATCCGAAATGAACCATGAACGACGAGGAACATCTCGTCTTCGACGGCATGTTGATGCCAGACGAATTCGCCCTGGAACTTCACGAGCTTAACCTGCTGCCCGTTCAGCTCACCCACGATCCTTGGGCTCCAATGATCGCTGAACATGGCGAGGGCTTCGTTGAGTCGAACCTTGTGCATAGTAGAATTGTATTGGTCTTGGCTAGCCTGGGTCGCCCGAGCACCCTTCGTCGGCGTCTGGGAAGTTTTCCCAGACATATTCTCCTGTGAGACCGCAAACCGCTCGGATATGGTTTGGCGCGTGCGTGAGAAACATGCCGATGCCTGCCTTGATTTCAGCCGCTGTGAAACGTTCTGGAAAGAGATGCAGTGCGGTCATGAACGCGGAGTCCGAGTTCCAGTCAGCCATATGGAAGGCAATATCGGCTGCTTTTTCTGTTCCGTGGACAGAGGCCAGTGCAGTTGTTATTGCGTCCATCGTCGCCGCTGCAACGACACGACCGTCAAGTCTACTGGAGCGCTCGCCAACTAACTCTGTGAAGATGTCGAGCACCTTTTGGTCAACAGCTTCATAGGAATCGGAGTTTTGGGGCATTGGAAATCTTGGTTCGTCGCAAAATGCTAAGTCCAGCGTAATTAGACCATCCACAAGCACTCATGCAAGAAGCATGCCGGATAAGAAAAAGGGACATCGCTAATGAATCCAGTGCATGGCGAACGTCGGCTCCATATCACCAAAGCTGGATCAGTCTCACGCTTGTCGGCAGTTGGGACAAAGTCACCATTCCCAAACCTATCGTTTCTTGGCCCGTGGATTCGCCATAAAGTAAAAATGCCCGTCCTCGGCGCCGCCGAGGAAATCGGGCACGCCGTCGCCGTCGAAATCGACCACGGCGGGGCTGACGTCGTGGCCTTCGATGTTCTCTCTAGCGAGCGAGCCGTCAGCTTTGAAAAACCAGTTGCCATCGCGCTCGGCGACTTGTCGTAACAGATCGGCACTGGTCGAGTTGACCAGCAGATCGAAGCGGCCGTCGCCGTCCCAATCGGTAACGCACAGTTTGCGACGCCCACTACCGCCCGCCGTTTTGGCGTTGAGTCGAATCGGCTGGCCGGTCTCATCGACGAAGGCCCGGCGGGGAGGCAACAGCACCCGCTTGCCGTCGCGCTTAGCGCGCTCGAACAGCGCCAGATAACCCTCGACGTCGAGCATCGCCAGGTCGGGAAGGCCGTCGCGGTTGAAGTCGAACACCAGCGGCGTGGTGCGCCATTGAGTGGCGATCTCTTTTCCCGCGGGCTTCCACCAGGTCCAAGCCGGCTTGGGGGGCGTGTCGTGCCACTCGACTTCGAGCGCCTCGGGCGCGGCCAATCGCGGTTCAGTTTGCGTGCCGATGTTGTGCAGCCAGCCGCCGCGGCCCCAGATGGAATTGAATACCAAGTCGGCCAAGCCGTCGCCATCCCAATCGGCCGCCGACAAAGTCGTGTAGCCCCATTTGGCTTCGGCCGGACCTTGAATGCTGCCATTCGGTCCGGCCACGATGCGGAACACCTTGCCGCCCGCTTCGAGCCGTTTGGGCGCGGCCCACTTGGGTGCCGCCACGCCCGGGCCGCTCAGGTTCTCGAACAGCTCGATATAACCGGCTGTGTTGCCGCTGAGTAGGTCAACGTCGCCATCGCCATCCCAATCGAAACCGACTGGCGTGGCCAGTGCTCCGCACTTGACGTCGTCGGCCTCCTGCTGGAAATAGCGCGGCGCGAGAAACAGGGGCGCGCGATTCTCTGCCAGCATGCCAGTATTCTCGACTAGTGCCACGCGGCCGTCTTCATCGCCGACAATCAAATCCAAGTCGCCGTCGCGGTCCCAATCGAAGGCAATCGGCACGATCATTTCGAGGTCCATCGTCAGCGGTTCGCCATTGGGCGCGACCAATCGCCGGCCGGCGGCGTAACGTGGCCGCATGCGGCTTCCCGTGTTTTCAAAATACGTGAAGCCATCGAGGAACTCGCCGCACAGAAGATCGAGGTCGCCGTCGCCATCGAAATCGGCGAAGTTCGGCGTGGGGCAACCGAAAGTGTCGACCACCTTATCCGCCGCTTCGACCCATGTGGGCTCGGCATAGCTGGGCCTGGCGGTCGTGCCCGTGTTGCGCAGCCAATAGACGAAGCCGTGCAGTCGGCCATTTTTCCACTGGCCGTGCGAGTCCCAAGCATCGTCCCAACCATAGTCGCTCCAATCTTCGATGCCGACGATCAGATCGAGCGCGCCGTCGCCATCGTAATCGGCATATCGCCATTGATTGTGCCGGATCTTGTTGGCGCGACCCCCGCTGGCTTGCCCGCGCGGAACGTGAATGGTCTTGGGCGCGCCGAGCGGCACGCT
>JAYVCO010000271.1:0-4381 GCA_043749935.1 Planctomycetia bacterium | reverse complement strand
CGCGTGGTTGCTAAGTCACCTCGCTCGCCTGCATTAGCCCTCGCAGGTAACCGAATGCGAACAACCGACCCTTCATCGTGTATCCCGGTTCGCCGTCGTCTTCACCGGCAAGTTGTGGCACGTGATCTGGACGAATAGGTCCGTCGAATCCGATCGCCCGGTAAGCGCGCATTGCAGCAACCATGTCCGTTGGTCCGTTGTCGTGAAACGTTTCAGTAAACGATTCCGCGGTCCCACGAACGTCGCGAAAATGAATATATCGAATGTGGTCTCCGAGTCGCTGGATAGTTGTGGGAATGTCGACACCCATTTCCGCAAATGTGCCCTGGCAGAAGCAGATTGCATTGCTCGGGCTGGGAACGAGGTTGACCAGTCGTTCGAAGCTCTCGACGCGGTTCATGATCCTCGCTTTGCCGAGGAATTCCGGCAGCGGTGGGTCGTCCGGATGCATGGCTAGCACGACGCCGGCCTGTTCGGCGACGGGAACAAGCTCAGTTAGGAACGACTCGAGGTGCGTCCAGAGTGCATCGGCCGAGATCCGTTCTCTGTCAAGCGCTTCCATGGTTCCGGCACCGTCATGACCCATCAGTACCGCTCGCTCGGCATCCCGAAGATCAAATGCCGTGACTTTCGCCCCGCCACGTTCGGGAGCATTCAGCCGAGTACGTACCCAGTCGGTGCCGGCCATGAAGTTGTAGCAAAGAATCCGAATGCCAGCCTTTCCCATGTTTCGAACGAGCGATTTCAACTGCTGGAGCTCGGAACCATCGTCACGACCGATTTTGATGTTTTCGATGGGCAGGTAGCCTTCGATCACGGATAACCGCAGGCCGAACTCCTCGATCCGACTCTTTACTTGGAGCAAATCGCCCAGTTCCGGTCCAGGGTATCTCGTCACAATGTCCGTGACACCACACTGGGCGGCCAATGCAAGGTTCTCGTCTGACATTGGAGTGAGGACCGTGGCAAGGCGCATAGGAGCCTCCAAAAGTTGCAAAAGAAATTGTCGACCTGGCCCGGACGGAGAGTTTCGTGCATGGGGCAGTCAGGATCTCAGAGGCACGATCGCCGAAAACGCTAAGGCGCAAGAAGTCCGCACCAAGAGAAATCGCCTCTGGCACCAATCAGCGCTCACCTGCCTTTTCCTTGTCTTCTTCTCCCAACTCCATCACGGCCGCACGCTGATGCAACACGCGGTCGAGATCGTTCCAAAGAAAGAATAGGCCAATGATGTTGTCCCAACGTTTGATGACGTTTTGATGATTGTCGACGGCCAGCAGATCGCCTCCTCCAAAGGTAAGGATCGTCTCCAATACATCGCGATACTTGGTGCGAAACCGCAAACCAGTGCGATCGGTGAGCTCACTCCCCTCGCCAAAATGAAACTCGCCGATTTCGTTGGGGGTGAACTTCTTGCGACCGTTCAGGGCCATGTGCAACAGTGAGCCAAACCAGGGCAGCAACAGCAGCCAGCTCAACACTGTGGCCGTGCCGACGTCGAACTTGGGTTGCAGAACAGCAAGATAATCGAAGACGTAACCGAGCAGGGCGACGTTCTTGATGTTTTCGACATATTTCGACGTGAGCCAAATGAGCGCGAAGATCAACGCCCACAGGGCCAATTTGCGCGCGCTGAAGTCGTACAACAGCGTAACGAAAAAGTACAACAGCACCCACACGTATAGCCAGCCGAAAAAGCCGGCCCATTGCGGCTCGCGGCTTACGATCGAGGCCGAAACAAACCCCACCAGGATCAGCAACCACACGAAGAAGCTCGGATGAGCGGAATAGACGGTTACTTCGTCGAGGTTGCCGCGGCGCCCCCGGATCAGCACGACCGGCAGGGTAATCATGAACCGCGCGAATTGAAACACGGCCTTGAATGCCGGTCGAATGACCTGTCGTCGCGGCCCGTTCGGTTCGTGCTCGGCATTGACCTGCCCGCCACTCCGTTCGCTCCCCGCCCCCTCCTCGGACTTGGCCATGAGAATCTCCCCCGGTTATGTGTCAGAGCTGGGCCGCATTCTAACGGCCCCAACTTGAGTTCGCCAGCCGAGCCAAACTCTTTGACTGCCTGCCGCAAAGCCAATCGCAAAAAACGCGACGCGAGTACCTGTCAGGACGCCAACGTGGCACTTCCCAGCGTCGCGTATTGTATAATTACCTGCGCTAAACTTTGCCAACACCTGGCACCGAGTCACTGCGAGAACATCGAATGAACACGCTTCTATTGCTCGCGCTACTTGGTTTTACCGCTCTTGCGGAAGACGTCCCTTTCCATGATGCGGAACAAATCTTTCGGCCCGTTGAGCCGCAAACGCACGCGCCAGGCATCGTCGAGAGTGCCAACGGCGACCTGATCGCATCTTGGTACGGCGGATCCGAAGGACCTGGTTCGGATGCTGCCGTTCTTGGAGCGAGAAAGAAGCAGGGCGAAAAAACCTGGAGCCAGCCGTTTCTGATGGCCGACCGCCCGGGCCTGCCCGATTGCAACACTTGCATGATGATCGATCGCGGCGGGCGGCTATGGCTGTTCTGGCCGACGGTCATCGGCGGCTCTTGGGAAACTTGCCTGATGAATTATCGGGTGTCGTCCGATTACCTCCCACCAGGCGGCCCGAAATGGGATCGCGAGGGGATCATCCTTCTGAAGCCGGATGACTTTCGCGACGAGGCGTTGAAGCTGTTGGGTGATTTCAAGCTGCGCCCGCCGCGCGGTGCAAAAGGAGGCCCCGACGAGCAGCGTGCCAAGCTTGACGATCCGCTCTACCAACGGCTCGGCTGGGCGCCGCGTTGCAAGCCGACGGTCTTGCCCAGCGGCCGTATTCTGCTGCCGCTCTATACCGACACGTTTGCTATCTCGATCATGGCGATCAGCGACGACGACGGAGCGACGTGGTATGCGAGCAAACCGTTGATCGGATTCGGCAATATTCAACCGACGGTGCTACGACGCAACGATGGCGTGTTGGTAGCTTACATGCGCGAGAATGGGCCGCGCAATTGCATTCGCGTTTCCGAATCGAAGGACGACGGGCTCTCGTGGGGCCCGGTCGGCGACACCACGTTGTCGAACCCTGGAAGTGGTATCGACGCCGTTCGCTTGGCAAATGGCCATTGGGTGCTCGTCTATAACGATTCCAAAGAGAGCCGGGCTCGGCTCGCGGTTTCTATTTCCGAAGATGAAGGCCAAACCTGGAAGGTCACCCGACATTTGGAGCAACACGCCGACGGACGCTACCATTATCCGGCCGTGATTCAGGGCCGCGATGGCACGATCCACGCGATCTATAGCTGCTTCATCGCCCCGAAACGTGGCGAGGGCGCAAGCGACCGGAAGGCGCCGACCCTCAAAGGGATCAAACACGCCGCGTTCAACGAAGCCTGGATTCGCGCTGGCGACTGAGCCCGCTAGAGGGTTCGGCGCACAAGCCAATCATCTCAATCACGGCCGGCGAACATCGGTCGCGCGCAGAAGGTATGAAGGGAGTCTCGCACGTGGAGCGTGCGAGTTCTAACCAGCCTTTTGAGCTCGTTTCGCTGCTGTTGACCCTCTTTTTCTAGTCGGCGACGATCGAGCACGCCGGCCACGTTGATGAGCAGTTGGTTTGCCTCGAACGGCTTGACAAGGTAACCGTAAACGCCGGCCTTTAGTGCCGAATCGGCCGTTCTTAAATCGTCGACTGCCGTCGCCATCATCACCGCAGTGTGGGGATAATCCGTGCGGATGCTTTTGGCCAACGCCAGCCCCGACTCCCCCGGCATGGTGACGTCGAGCACGGCCAGATCGAACATCTGCTCGCCAAGGCACTTGCGGGCTTCGGCCGAATTGGCAGCAGTCGTGCAGCGATAGCCGTTTCTCTCCAAGACTGCTCTCACGAAGGTGCGCATCGCCTCATAGTCGTCGACGAACAGCACTTCAGCGGTGGCTGTCCTTCGATCAGTAAGCGTGGTTTTTGGAATTTCAGTCAGACGCGTATTCATGTTCGACACCAACGAGTGAACTTTGCTGAGCGACGAGCGCGCAGCGACCACTATGGCAACTACAGTGTGCCCTGGTGTCTTTACATTGCGGACTGAAGCCCGTCAAACCTGCTATTCCGATAGTAGGGGTTGCCCTGCCCGGATACTTGGCCTTTTTTCGATTTTGCACAGCATTTGCATGCCTGCGGCCGCGCGACTATTTCGCCGGCTTGCGCTTGAGTACCCCGCTGGGGTTTCCACTCGCCTTGCCGTCGGAAAAGCTCACGAAGGCTGATTCCAGTGTGTTGGCGTCCTTGATCCGCATGACTCCTTCGTGGACGTGCGTATCGACTTTGGGATCAAAGTTGGTGCCACCATGAAACACAAATTTGATCTCGCCGGGCTTATCGCTTTTCTC
>JAYVCO010000270.1:0-10890 GCA_043749935.1 Planctomycetia bacterium | reverse complement strand
CGTTGCCTTCGCGCCGGCGGGGCCGCTGCCGGTCGGTGGCAAACAAAAGGGCGCGCTGAGCTTTGCCGGCGAGTTGCGACCGGTGGCGCCTTCAGCTCTCTATCAGAGCGGTGTCACTCGAGGCGCCGAAGGTCCGCGGGCCCCTGCCCTGCCCGGCTTCGAGGCGGACAACAAGGCGGCCAGTTTTTCGGGGCTCGATAAAGCGCCGGCCGACGATCGTTTGACGGCACAATTGCCCACGACCAACTATGGCGACTACACGCTGGAACTTTGGCTCTACAATTCGCGCGACTTGAGCCAGCCTAACTCGCCGGCCATTTCCGGATACTTCTACAGCCGGCCGGGAACACCCAGCGCCGCCAACGCCCAACCGGGCGACCACCTGGGCATCGGGGGTATCGAAAGCTCGCCCCGCGATAAACTGTTCTTCTACAACGGACAAACGCTGGTAGCGGGCCGCACGCTGCTCACGCTCAACGCCTGGCATCACGTCGCATTGGTGCGATCCGGTGACGATGTGAAGGTATTTCTCGACGGGGAAGTTGCGAACCCAGAAATTCAAACCACGGCGCCCAAGAACTATGCCGGCAACCAGATCGTGCTCGGCACTCGCGCCGATGGTTATGCTCCGTTCCAGGGCCGGCTCGATGAAGTCGCGGTGTTCGGCTCGGTGCTGACGCCGCCGCAGATCCAAGCGCACTTTGCAGCCGCGAAGGCCGCGACGCCGGCCCGCGAGGTCGTTCTCAAGGAAAATCCGCTTGCCTTCTGGCGGCTGGATGAGACCGATGGCGCTTTGGCCCGCAGCGTAGCTCCGCCGCATAAACGGCTCGTTAAATTGGCTTGGAAGAATCTGCCTGCCGGGCTGTCGGCACCCGATGAAGTGGTGCTGGTGGATGGCCAGAACAAAATTGACGTTGAACTGGCTGCCGGCGCGGCGGTGGCGCCAGCCAAGCTCGACAAGGTGGTGGTAGCAGCGACGACACTTGCGGGCGAAACCGATTTCACCGCCGAATCCGTGGCAGCCGTGTTGGAAGTAAGCAAACCATAAGAATTGAGCCCAGGCTGGGACTGACAAAACACTCGTGGCCCGAAATTAGGGAGAGATTGATGACGTCGCATTCATGGAATCGAACCGCGCGGCTGCTGACAGGTGGCTGGGCCTTGTGCCTGATGCTGTTGCCGGCGTCACTTGGTCTGGCGGCTGAAACGCCTCGCGAGGCAGTAGTCATTGGCGCTCCCACGCGGATCGAAGTGTATCCGGCGCAAGTCAAGCTCGAAGCCGCTGGCCGCGTCATGCACCTGATCGTCAGTGGTTTCTATGCCGACGGCAGCGTTCAAGATCTGACCAGCGTCGTCGAACTTAAGTCCAAAGATGACAAGATCGCGAAAACTGAAAACGGCGTCATACTGCCAACGGGCAATGGCCGCACCGAAGTAACGGCCAAAGTGGGCGGCCATGAACTTGCAGTGCCGGTCGAGATCAGCAATCAAGAAACGCCCGAGGTAGTGTCGTTCAATTACGGCACGCTCGCGGTCCTTTCGAAACAAGGCTGCAACTCGGGTGCATGCCACGGTTCACCCAGCGGCAAGGGCGGATTCCGGCTTTCGCTACGGGCCTACGACTCGGCGCTCGATATCGAAACGCTGGTACGCGAGGCTTTCAACCGGCGCACCAACTTGCTCGAGCCGGAAAACAGTTTGCTGCTGCGAAAGCCACTGATGGAGGTGGCTCATGGCGGCGGCCGGCGATTGAAGAAGAACGATTCGGGCTACGAAGTGTTGCGCGACTGGATCGCACAAGGTTGCCAGGTCGATCCCGCCGCCGCGCCAACATGCGTCAAACTCGAAGTCTATCCGCGGGAGCGCATTTTGAAGCGGCCGGCCCACGCGCAGCAGGTATTGGCGCTGGCTCATTTTTCCGATGGCTCGGTGCGCGACGTCACTTCGCTAGCGGTGTTTACCAGCTCGGATGATGCCGTCGCCACGGTCGACGCTAATGGTCTGGTCGTGTCCCAGGATCGTGGCGAGGCGGCCATCCTGGCGCGGTTCCTGGATAAGATCGAAACGTCTTCGATGATGTTTCTCAAGGAAATTCCCGGTTTTCGCTGGAACGCGCCGCCGGAAAACAACTTTGTCGACCATCACGTATTTCAGAAGCTCCAGCAGTTGCAGATTTTGCCTTCAGAGTTGTGCACCGATGAAGAATTCATTCGTCGCGTGAATCTGGACGTGATTGGCGTTCTACCCGAATCGAGCGAAACGGCTAAGTTTCTGGCCGATGCCGATCTAAACAAACGGAGCAAGCTCATCGACGCGCTGCTGGAGCGGCCCGAGTACGCCGAGTTTTGGGCGTTGAAGTGGGGCGACCTTCTGCGGATACGGAATGTGAAAGTTTCCAATGGTGGCGTGCACAAGTTCAACCGCTGGCTGGTCACTGCCTTTCGAGACAACATGCCCTACGACGAGTTCGCGCGGCAGTTGCTGACCTCCGAGGGAAGCACGTTCGTCAACCCGCCGGCCAATTACTTTCGCACGGCCACGGAAACCAACGATTGCACGGAAACGACCTCGCAGTTGTTCCTGGGCATCCGCATTCAATGCGCCAAATGCCACAACCATCCATTCGAGCGCTGGTCGCAGGATAATTACTATGGCATAGGGGCGTTCTTCAACCGCGTGCAGCGCAAGGCGGGGATCAATCCTGAAGAGCAAGTGATTTGGGTGGCTCGGGCGGGTGAAGTCACTCAGCCGCGCACCGGCAAGCAAATGCAGCCCTGGCTGCCGCTGACCGGCACCGCCGAATTGGCCGGCGAGGACGATCGCCGCGATGTGTTCGTCGATTGGCTGGTCAAGCCCGAGAATCCGTTCTTTCCCAAGGTGGAAGTGAACCGCATCTGGGGTCATCTGATGGGACGCGGCATTGTCGAGCCTGTGGATGATTTCCGCGATTCGAATCCACCTTCGAGTGCCGCGCTGATCAATGCGCTGGCCGAAGATTTTGCAAAAAATGGTTACGACCGCAAACGCGTAGTCCGTACGATCCTCAACAGCCGAACGTATCAGCTCAGCTCGCGGAAGAATGAGTTCAATGTGAACGACAATAAGTATTTTTCGCACGCCACGACGCGGTTGCTGGCGGCCGAGCCGCTGTTGGATGCGATTTGCCAGGTGACGAGCGTGGCGGAGAAATTTGCCGGGCTGCCCGCAGGCACTCGCGCCACGCAATTGCCCAGCCCCGACGTGGAGAGCGATTTCCTCAAGGTGTTTGGCCAGCCCGCGCGCGAGACGGCTTGTCAGTGCGAGCGGTCGACGGATTCGAATCTCTCGCAGGCGTTGCAGATGATCAACGGGCCGCTGGTGCACGCGAAAGTTCGCGACGAAAAGAATCGCTTACGCGTGTTGGCCGCGGCCGGCAAGCCGAACGAAGAAATCGTGGGCGAGTTGTACCTGGCGGCGCTGTGTCGCAAGCCGAGCGAGCAGGAATTGGCGGCAGCCACGAAGCACATCGCCAATGCCGGCGACCGGATGCGAGGTCTGGAGGACGTCTGCTGGGCGCTATTGAATGCTAACGAGTTTTTGTTCCAGCACTAAAAGTTCTAGAACTAACGATCGACTCGATTCGAGGAGTAGGCGTGGTGGCAATGGCTCGAAAAGCACAAATGAAAATATGTAGTCTGATTTTATCGCTGGCGACGTTTGTCTTGGCAATGGTAGCCCCGACAACGGTTTCGGTCGCAACTGCGGCGGACCCTGGCCCAGTCAGCTTCAGCAAGGATGTCGCACCGGTACTGCTGAAAAATTGCCTGGCATGTCATGGAGCGCAAGAGCCGAAGGGCGGATATCAGATTCTCAATTACAACCTGGTGATCAAGCCGGGCGAGTCAGAGTCCCCCACGATCACGCCGCTCAAGCCAGAAGATAGCATGCTGCTCGAGTTGATTAGTTCGACCGACGCCGACGTGCGGATGCCGAAAGATGCCGATCCGCTTTCGGCCGAACAGATGGCACTCGTCAAGCGTTGGATTGTCGAGGGAGCCAAATACGACGGTGCCGATCCGACGGCCCCATTGGCCTCGATCGTGCCCAAGACGGGCCAGCCCGATCCTCCCCAAGCCTATCGTCGGCCGGTGCCGATTACGGCCTTGGCGTTTAGCGCCGACGGCCAGGAGCTGGCCACGAGCGGCTACCACGAAGTCACGATCTGGAACGCCGCGAGCGGGGCGCTGGCGCGACGCATCAAGAATGTCGCGGAACGAGTGTATTCGCTCGCCTATAGCCCAGATGGCTCGTTGCTGGCGGTTGCCGGCGGCACGCCGGGCAGCTCGGGCGAAGTGAAGTTGTTCAACCCGGCCGATGGCACGCTTGTGAAAGAATTGAACGCGATGTCCGACGTCGCTTATCGCGCGGTTTTCAATCCGGCCGGCAGCAAGTTGGCCGTCAGCGGAGCCGATCGCACGATCCGCGTGTATGACGTGGCCAGCGCCAAGCAGGAAATCTTGATCGAAGATCACGCCGATTGGGTCGTAAGCCTGGCCTGGAATCACGATGGCACGCGGCTCGCGTCGGCCAGTCGCGACAAAACCTCGAAGCTATTCAACGCCACCAACGGCGAGTCGTTGATGACCTATTCGGGCCAAGGCGAGCAGGTGTTCGGAGTCGGTTTCAGTCCCGACGGAAAATTGATCTACACGGCCGGTGGCGACAAGAAAATCCATGCTTGGAATCCCGACGACGGTGCCAAGAAGGGTGAGATCGCCGGCTTTGGCCGCGAAGTCTTGGGACTACTGACGAACCAAGACAAGATCTTCAGTTGCTCGGCCGATAAAACCGTCCAACAACATCGCGTCGAGGGGCTGAAGGCCTTTAAAACCTACCCTGGTCTGACAGATGCCGTCTACTCGTTGGCCTATCATCCGGCCACGGGTCGATTGGCGGCAGGCTGTTTTTCGGGCGAAGTGAAGGTTTGGAACGCCGAGGACGCGGCGCCGATTTCCGCCTTTATCGCAGCGCCAGGCTACGTCCCCGCGCCGGCCGTCTCCGCGGCCGCGGCGAAGTAACGGCTATAAATAGCAGCTACGCACGGCGGCTAACTCAGCTTGCTTCCGATTTGACGGTCTTACCAATCGCCCACGCTGCCGTCGGCGTAGAACTCGCGCTGGAGCAATTCTTGCTCGAAGGGGTGCTTCTTCACCTCGTTTTCGTCGATTTCAATTCCCAGTCCCGGCCGGTCGCTGGGTCGAACGATACGGCCTCGCGGCTCGACCGTGAAACCCTCGCGCACGACGTCCTGCCGCCAGGGCACGTCGAGGTGGACCGCTTCGCAAATGATATAGCTGGGCGTCGCGAAGCCGAACTCGAGCGAAGCCGCCGTGCTCACGGGGCCTTGCGGATTGTGCGGCGCGATGGCAACCCGATAGGCCTCAGCCATCGCGGCGATGCGGCGCACTTCGCTCAGCCCGCCGCAGTGCGTGACGTCGGGCTGAATGATGCTGCAAGCGCGCTGCTCGAGCAGCGGGCGAAATGCGTGCTGGCCGACCAGGCGTTCGCCCGTCGCGATCGGCGTGACCACGGCCCGTTGAACTTCGGCCAGGCCTTCGATGCTTTCCGGCCAGCAGGGCTCCTCAAACCAGTACAAGCCATACGGCTCCATCGCCTTGGCCATGATCAGGCCCATCCGGGGCGACGGGCGCGCGTGGCAGTCGACCATGATGTCGATCGCGTCGCCCACGGCGTCACGCATCGCTCGCACGCAAGCTTCGGCGTAGCGGACGGGCCGCAAGCCTTCGATGGGCATGGTTGGCGGGACCGCCATCGACTTGAAGGCGGTGAAGCCGTCCGCAACAGCCTGTGCGGCCAATTCGCCAAAGCGCGACGCGTCTGCCGGATCAGTATCGTAGAAGTCTTCCATCTTGCCGCCGCCCAGATGGCAATAGGTGCGAACATAATCGCGCACCGGGCCGCCCCAGAGCTTGTGACAGGGCACGTTGTGGATCTTGCCCAAGATGTCCCACAGCGCGATGTCGATCCCACTGATCGCCGTGCCGCGCACGATTCCATTGCCGTGCCAGAAGTGCTGGCGATACATCATCTGCCAAAGGTGCTCGATCCGCGTGGGGTCTTCGCCAATCAGCAATTGGGCGACGTCCTCGATGGCTCCCACGACCGCCCGGGTGTGCCACTCCAGCGTGGCCTCGCCCCAGCCCCAAAGGCCGTCCTGGTCGGTGACGACTTTGACGAATACCCAGTTTCGCATCCGGGCGTAGCAGACGTGGGTTTCGATGGCCTTGATTTTCATGGATATTCCCGATTCGCGACGACTCCAGATGCCAAGACGCTGTCTAGTTCTACGAAAACCAAGGGGGGCCGCAAGGGGCGCTAAGCCAATACAAAGCGCTGCCTCGCCAGCGTGAAAAGCCGCCCATCAGAGATCCGTCCTGGCACCTGGGTCGCCCTGGGCAGTAGAATAAGAGGTTTGGCCCTCGGACTGGGGCTCCGGCTGTCGAGTTGATACCCAAATTCATGCCCATCTGGAATCGAAAACTTACCGGAATGCTATTCTTGGCGGCCCTGGCGCTCGCTGGGTACATGTTCCGCTCCCTGGTGCCAACCGTCATCAGCGAGTACCAACAAGCGGCCGGCTTCAGCCCTGCTTGGGGCTATGTATATTTGGCCGTGGTCGGCTCGAGCGGTCTGGCCTTCGTGACGCTCGTCGGCTGGACCGGTTGGACGCTGGTGGCGAATTCTCGTTTTAAATGGCGCCGCCGGCAGTCCGAGTCTCGCAATCCCAGCGAAATGTCGCGTCGCGACAAGCAGGCCGAAATCGAAGCCCACGTGGCCGAGGGCAAATCGCTGTCCGAAGATGGGTCGCTGCCGAGTGACGTGCGCGAATCGATCCGCCGGTCGCTCGATGCGTTGCAGACGAAATTCGACAAGCAATCTCTCGAGATCGTGGCTTTCGGCACGATCTCGAGCGGCAAATCGTCGCTCTTGAATGCCCTGGCCGGTCGCGAGGTCTTTCGCACGGACGTCAAAGGGGGCACAACGGCCACGCGCAACCAAATTCCCTGGCCGGGCACCGACCAGATCACGTTGGTCGATACCCCGGGCCTGGCCGAAATCCACGGCAGTCAGCGCGAAGAACTTGCCCGGCACGTGGCCCGGGATGCCGATTTGGTGCTCTTTGTCACCGATGGCCCGCTCAAGGATTTCGAATTCCGCTTGATCGAACAATTGGCCGGAATGGAAAAACGGGTGCTGGTTTGTCTCAATAAAGAGGATTGGTTTCGGCCGGCCGATCGCGATTTGCTCCTGGGCCAAATCGCCGAGCAGGTCCAGCGGTTCGTGCCGCGCGAAAACGTCGTAGCACTGCGGGCTCAACCCGGGGCGCGCGTTCGCAACCGCGTGTTGGCCGACGGCACGCAAACCGAGGAAGCCGTGGCGGTCGAGCCGGACATTCGGGCATTGGCCGACCGGATGCGCGCGATCGTTACGCACGATGGACGCGACTTGCTCTTGGCCAATTTGCTGCTGCAATCGCGTGGACTGGTGGCCGAAGCCAAAGCCACCGTCAAGACCGAATTGGACAAGCGGGCCGCGCAGATCGTGGATCGTTCGATGTGGCAGGCCGGCGCCGCGGCCGCTCTCAGCCCCCTGCCGGTTGTCGACGTGGTCGCGGGGATTGGAATCACCTCGAATATGGTGTTGCAGTTGGCTCGGGTCTATTCGCAGAAGATGGACCTCGGCACCGCCAGCCGGCTGATCGGCGAGCTGGGCAAGCAGCTCGTCTCGGTCGCGGGCGCGAACGTGGCGGCGCCGATGGCGGCCAGCGCGATCGCCTCGCTCTTGAAGTCGGTACCAGGCGTGGGCACGATCACCGGCGGGATGCTGCAAGGTCTGGTTCAGGTGTTGGTCACGCGCTGGATCGGCAACGTGTTCATCGTCTATTTTCGCGGTGAAATGCAGACGCCGCCCACCGGTTGGGCCAACCTGGCCCGCTCGCAATGGGATCAGATCACACGGCCCGAGGAGCTCGCCAAACTGGTCAAGACCGGGCTGACGCGATGGGGAAAAAAGCAATCATGATCCTGCCCGAACGTTCACCGCCATCGCCCGACGACAATCCGGCGCTCGATCCGCAAGATCGAGGCGATAACCTGAATCTCGATCCACAAGATCGAGATTATGTCGACGCGCTGGCCAGCATTCGCCACGCCATCGACCAGTTCTCCGGTTGCAGCGAAGCCGAGAAAAAAGCCCTGTCCAAGGAATTGTCGGACCTGGTGGCCATCGATACTAAGTTGCGGCAGGGACGCGTCGAGATCGTGCTGTTCGGAGAAATCGACACCGGCAAGTCGGCGCTGATCAACGCCTTGGTGGGCCAGGCCGTGACCGAGGTCGACGTGCGCGGCGGCTGGACCAAGGAAGTGTGGAGCACGTCGTGGAGTGGCTGTGGCTATTGCGTGCCGGGCTTCGAAAAATCGCAAGTCGTGCTGTTGGACACGCCGGGCATCAACGAGGTCGATGGCGCCCAGCGGGCGGTCATGGCGCGCGAGGCCGCGGCACGCGCCGATCTGATTCTGTTTGTCACCGATTCCGACTTGAACCAGGCGGAATACTCGGCACTTACGGAACTTGCTGCCAGTCACAAGCCGATTTTGCTGGTCTTCAACAAAACCGACAACTATACGGCCCCGCAGCGCGCGCAATTGCGAGAGGCGTTTCTCGACAGCCGGCTTCGCGGCATCTTGGGCCCGGAGAATATCGTCGAAACGTCGGCAGATCCCCTGCCCCGCGAGACGATCCTCGAGGCGGCCGACGGTTCGACGCGCAGCGAGTATCGCCAGCCGCCGCCCCAGGTCGAGGCGCTCAAGGTTCGCATTCTGGGAGTGCTCGAGCGAGAGGGCAAGTCGCTGTTGGCGTTGAACGCGGCGATGTATGCCGCCGACAAGAGCGATCGGATTGCGGCCTTGAAAGTTCGCATGCGCGACGAGCAGGCCACCACGATTATCTGGAGCTACGCGGCGATGAAATCGGTCGGCGTGGCTCTGACGCCCTTGCCGATAGCCGACGTCTTGGGCGGCAGCGCCGTCGACGTCACGATGGTCGTGACCTTGGCGCACGTGTATGGCATTTCGTTGACCTGGACCAACGCCCGCCGGCTGATCGAGTCGATCGTCAAAGCGGCCGGGTGGGTCATGTTGGGCGAGTTGGCCACGCATCTGGCGGCCTCGCTGTTCAAAGGACTGACCCTGGGCTCGGGCACGGTGCTGACGGCATTGCCCCAAGGGGCCGCGGCGGGTTACGGCTCGTTCATCGTCGGGCAGGCAGCCAAATATTATTTCGAGCACGGTGCGTCGTGGGGCGGCGAGGCGCCCAAGACCGTCGTCAGCCGGATTCTCGAAGCCACGGACAAGCAGTCCGTGCTCGAACGGCTGAAATCCGAGATCAGCGCCAAGATCCACCTCAATCCCTACGCCAAGAACTCGCGCTGATCGAAGGGAGTTACCACATGTCAGGTTCGTTCAATCGCCGGCAATTCATCCAGCATTCGACCACGGCCGCCGTCTTGGCGGGTACTGGATTTTGGTCCAGCCGTGCGGCCGCCGAATCGAAGTCATCCCTGGAAAAACTGAATATCGCCATCATTGGCGCCGGCGGCCAGGGCGCGAGCAACTTGAAGAATGTCAGCAGCGAAAACATCGTCGTGCTGTGCGACGTCGACGAGCAGCGGGCAAAGGAGGCGTTCCAAAAATATCCCAAGGCGGCGAAGTACCAGGATTTTCGCAAGTTGCTCGACGAACGAAAAGATATCGACGCGGTCGTGATCAGCACTCCAGACCATACGCACGCGGCGGCCACCATGATGGCCTTGCGGTTGGGCAAGCACGTTTATTGCGAAAAGCCGTTGACGCATTTGGTGTATGAGGCCCGTCAAGTGCGGCAAGCGGCCGCGGAAGCAAAAACGGCCACGCAGATGGGAACTCAAGGCAGCTCGCACAGCGGCTTGCGCCGCGCGGTCGCGCTGGTCAAATCGGGCACGATCGGCAACGTGCGCGAGATTCACGCTTGGAGCGATCGGCCGATCTGGCCCCAGGCAATCCCGCGGCCCAAGGAACGCCCGGCCGTGCCGGTCGATCTCGACTGGGATCTTTGGCTCGGCCCCGCGCCCGTGCGTCCTTATCACCCGGCCTACTTGCCGTTCGTGTGGCGGGGCTGGTGGGATTTTGGCACCGGGGCTTTGGGTGACATGGCTTGCCACATTCTGAACATGGCCTTTCTGGCACTCGATTTGGGGGCTCCGACGAGCGTCGCCGCCGAATCGGGCGGGGGCAACGACGAAACGGCTCCGGCCTGGTCGATCATTCGCTACGAGTTCCCGTCGCGCGGAGCGCTACCGCCTGTGACGCTAGCCTGGTATGACGGCGGAAAAAAACCGCCCCAGGATCTGGTGGGCGAAGCCCTTTCGCCGAACGGCTCGCTGTTGGTTGGCGAGTTGGGGCGCCTCTATGCGACGGACGATTTTGGCAGCGCGTTCAAGCTGCTCCCCGTCGAGAAGTTTGCCGCTCTACAGCCGAAGCCCGAGGCGATGCCCGAGATCTTGCACCATCGCGAGTGGATCGTGGCCTGCAAAACGGGTGGCAAGACCTGGGCCAACTTCGACTTCGCCGCCACGCTGACCGAAACGGTGTTGTTGGGGAACGTGGCGCTGCGCGTGGGCAGAAAATTCCAGTGGGACAGCGCAAACCTGCGAGCCAAGGATTGCCCGCAAGCCGACGGCCTCTTGCGACGAGAATACCGAACCGGCTGGACCCTGTAAGGGCTAATCCCCAACCCCCAATCCCCAACCCCTACGAATTCAATATCGCGGCAGCGAGGGATCGATCTCAATGG
>JAYVCO010000269.1:0-7521 GCA_043749935.1 Planctomycetia bacterium | reverse complement strand
CGAAGCTGCTACGCTGATAGAACAAGTTCGATCCCGCCCCACGACCCGCCGATACGCATTTGTAGCGCCACAGTTTTGTATCGCGACAGCACGGCTGTTTCACTTGAACCGATCAAGCTACTTCGATATGATCGGGGCAGGTGCGAGCCACCTTGAATAGCCCGCCATAGTTCTGCCGCTCGACGAGGAGAACGTGCCATGTTGACGATTTTCGGCAAGCCGCAACAGGGATTCTGCGATGGCGTATCGCGGCGTGCGTTTTTGAAAATCGGCGGACTGGCGTTGGGTGGCATATCGTTGCCGCAGATCTTGCGTGCCGAGAGTGCTGCTGGCATTCGCCGCTCGCACAAAGCGATCATTATGATCTTCCTGCCCGGCGGACCGCCGCACCAGGATTTTTTCGATTTGAAGATGGACGCGCCGGCTGAAATTCGCGGCGAGTTCCACCCGATCAAAACCAATGTCCCCGGCATTGAAATCTGCGAGCAGTTTCCGCTGATCGCCAAGATGATGGACAAGCTGGTTCCGATCCGTTCGATCGTCGGAGCCAGCGGAGCCCACGATGCCTTCGAGTGTGTCACGGGCCGGCGTCGCGGTCGGCAGCAGCCGCCGGGCGGATGGCCGGCGCTGGGCGCCGTGCTCTCGAAGCTCAAAGGTCCGGCGCATCCGGCGATGCCCGCGTTCGTCGGCCTCTCGCCCAAGATGGGGCACATGGAATGGGCGGACAACGGCCAGCCCGGTTTCTTGGGCGTGGCTCACGCTCCGTTCAAGCCCGATGGCGAAGGCAAGGCCGACATGGTGCTCAACGGCGTCACGCTCGATCGCCTGGGTGATCGCAAGGCACTGTTGACCAGCTTCGACCGTTTCCGCCGCGACGCCGATTCCACCGGCATGATGAGCGGGCTCGACAACTTCAACGAACAAGCGCTCGGCGTGCTGACTTCCAGCCGCCTGATGGACGCTTTGGATATCAGCAAAGAAGACCCGCGCATCCGCGAGCGCTACGGCAAGGGTGACCCCAAGAACCGTAACGACGGCGGGCCGAAATTGATGGAGCACTTCCTCATGGCTCGCCGGCTAGTCGAAGCCGGCTCGCGTTGCGTGACGCTGGCCTTCAGCCGCTGGGACCACCACGGCGATAACTTTGGCGCCTGCCGCCAGGATATGCCGATGCTCGACCAGGGTCTGACGGCGCTGATCGAAGATCTGCACAATCGGGGTCTCGACAAAGACGTGTCGGTCGTCGTGTGGGGCGAATTCGGCCGCACGCCCAAGATCAACAAAGACGCCGGCCGCGACCACTGGCCCAATGTGTCGTGCGCACTGTTGGCCGGCGGCGGAATGCGGACCGGCCAGGTCATCGGCTCGACCGATCGCCTGGGCGCCGAAGCCAAGGACCGCCCGGTCCATTTCCAGGAAGTCTTTGCCACGCTCTACCACCGCCTGGGCATCGACGTAAACCAGGTGACCGTCGCCGATCTGAGCGGCCGTCCCCAATATCTAGTCGACCGCGGCTATCAGCCGATGCCGGAGTTGATCTAAGCCGGCTGGACGACAAAGAAGCCATGTCCTCCACCTCTAAACGCCGTTCGTCCCATGACCGATTCGTTGTCGACGGCCCTGAGCGTCTGCGAAAGGCAACAGAGCCACAAATTCGCGCGCAAATCGTCGCCGAGTATGTCGCTCGGCTCGATTCGGCCGGCCTCTGGAGTCGGTTTTGGTTTCGATTAAAAATCAATCGCGAAGTTAGCTTGCGCCTGAGAAAGATCAACTCGCCGAAAGCACTCTATTGAGGGCTGCCCGCGCAGAGCGACTCACACGCAAGGCACTTCCGCTGTTCGTTCATCCCGTCGCAGTGCGCCGGTTCACACATCGGCTGTCCCATTCTCGCAGCGGAGCAACCGTACCTACTCCAACCCATACGCGCCCGCCACGGGGACGGGCATGCCCATTGGCGAGCCTAGGCGGCCTTGGAAGAATCTGGGTTGGATGGCCATCGTCGCGCCGACGTTGCCTTTGCTCGCGTCGACGTTGATGTTGAACACGAACAGGAACGACTCGCCGACGCGCGTGATGGTGAAGTTCTGGCCGATGTTGCGAGCGTTGGCCAGATCGAACGTCGTGCCGAAGCTCGACATCCACTTGGGGCTCATCCGGTAGCTATAGCTGGTCGCGATCACATTGCTGTTGATCGGGCCTTCCAACGAGCGGAATCCCAGGTAGAACGTGCCCCGCGGCGGACGGTTGAGGAATCCGCCGATCGTGAAATACTTGGGCGCTTGCGTGAAGAAATCGAAATAGCCTTCGGAGACGACGGTTGTCCGATCGCCCACGTGCCAACGGAAATCGTAATCGAGCAGGCCGAAAAGCTCGCCGAAGTTATCGCGTTTGGCGTTCGGGAACAGCGTGATGTCGGTATTGAACGTGATCCAATCGATGATGTGTTGCTGGCCGACAGGCCCGCGCTTGGTTTGCCATCGCTGCTTGAGTCCCAACCGGGCGGCGAACAAATCGTCGGCGATTTCTGTGGACGGAGACGAGACCCAGTTGCCCAGTCCGCGGCGCAAGGCGTAAAAACGTTCGTCGAATTGCAGCGGCACCGGCGGCGGAGCGCCGAAGTCGGGCTGGGCGAATTTGCGACGATCCTCTTCGATGTTGTTGTCGTCGATCTGGTCGTAAAGCGGCAAGTTCGACAAACTGTTGGTGGCCTGGGCGTAAGAAATGTCGGCTTCGAGCACGGCCTTGTGAGCGATGCCGTGGACGTTGAACAGCGAACTTTCGACCATCGGGTCGAGGCTCCAGAACGGCAGACTGGCTCGCAAACCCGCCACACCATAGGCGCGGCTCGCGTCATTGTTGTTGAGCACCTGGCCCCAGTTGGCCAACTCGCCCAACACATAGGGGTTGAATTTCACCACACCCGCCGAGAACGGCAGATCGAGCTCATGCCGCGTGGCCAGCCTCTGGCCCTGGCGCGTCGCGCCCACCGGCCCTTCCCACGGCAGCGGACCCCAATCGGCCGCGTCGGCCGGATCGGTGGGCGCCGTGGTCGTTTTGAATTGAGCATAGCCCACGTTCGTGTGTTCATACCAGGTCAGCCGATCGCCCAACAACGGCTGGCCCAGCCAGAAGTGATCGAGCCGGGGAAGCCATTGGGTGTCGGTAAAGAACTCATTCGGACGCACCGACCCGTAGATGCTCCAGGACATGTTGTCCTGATACTTCTTGAGCTCGATATCGGTGCTTTGGTCCTTGAGCTGATCCCACTCACGCTCGAAATACTGTTCGAGAAAGTTGCGATCGCTGATGATTCCCAGCTCGCCGGTCAGTTGGTAGCCCTCGGGCAACAATTGCCGGTGCTGTGACAAAAGCCGATAGCGGAAATCTTGTGACGGTTGGAGCGAGCGGCGATCGAGACCGAGGTTGTCGAGCCCATGATCTTGAATGGCCCACACATCGGTAAAGCCGCTCGTGCTTTCCGGAATGCCGAACAGGGTTTGGCGCTGATAGGAGAACGTGGTGCCGCCGGCCGGCCCGCGCTTGCTGAAATAATCGGTGCTGATGTCCCACTTCGTGCCCGGCAGCCGGTTGCGAATGCCGAGCAACTGATAGGCATCGATATCGGTCATCACGCGCGTGCCGAAAATTCGATCATTGGCCACGCGAAACGAATCGATGTAGTAGTTGGGTTTATCCAAGTCGGTCGCCATGAACGGCCAATAGAAAACCGGCACCTGCTCGACGTAAATGAAATTGTTGCGGCTTGTGGCCTGCTTCTCATGTTCGATGATCGGCGCCCCGGTCGGATCGGTGTATGGAACTCCGGTAAAAGGGTTGATGCTGGGGTGCTGAACGTCCTCGTAAGTCATCAGGTTCGAGCGCAGCTCGTAGCCGGGCACGCCGAACCGGCTGGAGGTGAGCGAGCCATTCTGGGCAATGAACCGATCGGGCCCGATCTGTTGCACCACGTCGGCCCGCAGTTTCAGCAGCCCGTCGTACTTCGGCACCGGCGTGAGGATTTCGGCCGAGAGCACGATGCCGGTCTGGCGCCGTACGTCGTAGTACATCCGCTGGGCGTAAATCGTGCGTTCGCCTTGGCGAAACACGACGTTCCCCTCCATGTAGATCTCCAACGGCTTTTCACGCGATTGCACCGATTCGCCTTCAGAGTTACTCTGCAAAGGGCTGTCGGTCCAGATCACGAGGTTGTCGGTATCGACGTCGATCGAGCCGAACTGGTCGACGCCATCGACGACGATGTTCACCCCGTTCTTGATCATCACGACCCATTCGTTCGACTGCGGGTTCGAAAAAACCTCGCTTTCGAACTTCACGGCGCTGCGTCCCTGGACGCGCACGCGAAGCATGCCCGGCGGCGGGCCGACTGTCGGCGGCGGAGAGGTGATCGGTTCGGCAAATTGCGCCTTTTGCGCGTCGGGCGGCGCATTGGGATCGCGCGCCCTCATCGCGTTTTGATACACGGCCGGTTTCGTGGCCGGTTCGCCGCCGAAAGTCATGGGTCGAACGTCGACCGCTAGCGCCGAGAAGAAGCGGCCGAACCATTTCTTGTCGGTCAAAGTTGCCGCGCCGGCGGCTTTGCCTTGCGAGTCGGCCTGCTGGTAGTTGATTTCGACGTCGCCTTCGAGATAGGCGATCACTTTGTGCGGCGGTTCGCCGCCAGGTCCGCCGCGTTCGATCCAGAGCACTGCCGCGCGACTGCGCGCGTAGGTTAAACCCTGGTTGATGTAGCAGTTGCCTTCGAGCAAGTAGACGTCGTAAACGCCTTCGGTCCAATGCCTGCCGCCGTCGGCGGCCACCGTGATGCGGTCCGAAAGATTGCCCGCCGGAAGTTCGATGGGCGCGGCGCCAAGACGTGTCAGGAGCAGAGTTAGAATCAACCCGACGAGCATCCCGCGCGCGCAACTGCGAACGGCGCGCACAGACCACGCGGCGCGCAACATGACAAGCACGTGTTGAAACGGGCTGAAGTGGAGCAGAAGTGTCGTCCCTGAACAGGTCGGCGGAAAAGTGTCCCGAACGGGTTCCGCAGACAAACGCAAATTGAAGCGACGAAAGTTCTTAAGTCTGAAATGAGCGGGCGGGATTATAAGAGCGTTTTGCCGCTCGGGTCAAGGTAGGTCGAGCGGCCAGAGTGGGTGTGCTAAGAGCTTGCGGTGACGGCGCTTGCGCGTCGTACTGGCTGAGCTAGCACGACGACCGCCTGAGCGGCCAAGAGGGCAATCACGCTAGTCAGGGGTGCGCGCATCCGCATATCGGTCCAATACAGAGCATGCACGGCCGTAAAGGAAACCAATAAGAGCAGGCCCCAGATCCAGGGTTTGGCCAGCAATTGTTTCCTCAAAATCCACGTCCCGATCGCCGCTAGCAACAGCTCGAAGACATACCAAATCGCGACGGCATGGCGCATGGCGCGGCGCGAGGGTGACTCGTCGGCACTGAGCTGATGGGGCAACACGGCCCAAAGCCGGCCGACCCGCACCAGGCAAGAGTAGGCGAACATCAGCGGCTCGTCACGGATGTTCTGGAATGCTTGTTGGTAGGCGCGTGCGTCGTTGCCGACTTCGTCGGTGAAATTGCCGTAGAAGGTCGACCGTGTGTGCGTGGCTGCTTCCTTTTCCCACGACGCGTTGTAATCGCCGGCATTCCAAACGCTGCCCCACTCGCCGCTGCGCAGATACTCGTAGAACTCGGGATTGTTCGCGAGCAGAAATGTGTAGCCGCCGTGCGTGGTCGTGATGATCGGCACGCCAAACTCGCGCACATTGCGAACGGCCCAGGGGGCAAGCACCAGGGCGGCCGCGGCGGCGAGCGTGCCGATCCAGAGCAGGGCTTTGCGCCAAGCGAACGAAACATAAAACGGCAGCACGACCACCACGCCAGTCAGCCAGATAAGGAACGTCGGCCGGCAGAGCACACAAAGCCCCATCAAGGCGCCCGCCAAAGCAGTACTGCGAAACGATCCCCGTTCAATCGCGCGCGTCACCGACAACAGCGCAAGCGCCGCCAGACACGTGGCGAGCGTTTCGGTCATGGCTTGAGCGGATTGATTGATCAAGATCGGGTCGACCATCACGAGCGCCGCTCCCAATAACGCGCCCCTTGGCGACAACCCCCACTGAAGTCCCAATCGCCACGTTGCCCACACAGTGATCACGCCCAGCACGACGTGTAGCAATCCAAAGTCGTACACACCGCCGGGCAATACGTGACAAATGGGTAACAAGAACGAATAGAGTGGCGGTCGATAAGCCGTTGGCGCGGCGGTGACGCCTGAATAGTCGTAACCGAACGTCCCGTGATGGATGAGATTCTGCGCGAGTTTCAAGTATCCATCAGGATCGGGGTTCGTCGAGCGGGGCAACACACCCATCGCGCGGCCTCGCACCCCCAGCACCACGCAGACCAACACCAACAGCAACCAGCGAGGAGGCATCCAATCGGACCGACGTGATTGAGTCTCTTCCACCGCAGTCTCTGCTGTGAGAAGTAGGTGAGCCCGTTTCGTTATGTGCTATTCCGAATCGGCTACTGATGGAACGAGTAGAGCAGCAGATTCATGCCGATCCGCGCCGCGTCGGTCCGCGTGTAGCCTTCGCATTCCAACGATTCGTGATTTTCCAAGGCGCAACTGATGTCGTAGGGCGAAAAGATCACGGCGTAACGATCGCCCAGTTTGATCCCTTGCAAATAGGGCTCCCCGGCGCGCACCTGCGATTTCAGCGGCCCGTTGCCGACGGCTTGTTGGGGCTCACGCCGCTCGACGCTCGACAAATCTTCTCCCCCAAATTCGGGCGAGAAGATCGGATCGCTGGGCGGAATCCGCGCGAGCGGCTGTTCGGGAAATAACGCGGCCATTTCCCGCGTAAACGCCTCGCTGAATTCACGGCTCGAACAGATCGCATCGGCAACCACCATCCCCCCGCGATCCAAATAGGTTCGCAACTGTTTGCGTTCTTCGGGCGTCAGGCGGAAATTGTGACGCCCGTGCATGAAGACCAGGTGGTAGTGGAACAGCTTGGGATCGGTGATGGCCAGCTCGCGTGCCTCGGTGTTGACCCGCAGTTGCAGCTTCTCGCTGGCCACGCGCAACAAAGTCGAGATGGCGCCCGGGGCCGCATTGCAACCGCCAGGGTGCAGCAAGCGAGCGACGTAGAGCTTGCCGCGATCGAAGTCGTCTTGCGGCGACTCGGCGGCGACGGTGGTAAAGTGCTCGAACTTATACTTCAACTCGCGATTCGTGGCATAAGCCATTACGTTGGCGCCAATCGCGTTGACCGCGGCCACTTCGGCCTGAATCTTTTCGGGCAGTTGCTGCCGGCGATTCGACCGCCCCAACTCCCAATAGCAGGAGAGATCGTCGGGGCAGAAAACGACGCTCGTGCGACAGCCGATGTCGATGCCCCACAGCGGCCGCACGAATTGCGGATCGACCGGTTCCTCGGCATGCCAGATGGGATGTTCGGGTGGAAGCAAGCGCAGCTTGTATTCCTGCTCGGGAAA
>JAYVCO010000268.1:0-4750 GCA_043749935.1 Planctomycetia bacterium | reverse complement strand
CCGCCGCGGCTCGTCGACGCAGATCAATCAGATGCTCGCTCGCCCCGAGGCCGAGCAAGTCGTGGCCACGATCATTCACGAGGCCACGCACCAGATCGCTTTCAACAGCGGCTTGCAGACCCGATACGCCGATATTCCGCTGTGGGTCAGCGAAGGGCTGGCGGTGTATTTCGAGACGCCCGATTTGCAGAGCAATAAAGGCTGGCGGAATATTGGCGCGGTCAACACGAGCCGGCTGATTCGCTTTCGCGAATACCTGTCGCGCCGGCCGCCGACCTCGCTCAAGTCGCTACTATCCGACGACAAGCGAATGCGCGACTCGCGCACGGCGCTCGATGCTTATGCCGAAGCCTGGGCATTGAACTACTATTTGATCCGCCAGCATCCCAGGCAGTATCTGGCCTACCTGCAAGCTCTTTCCGAAAAGAAACAACTGCTGTGGGACGATCCACAAACCCGCTTGTCCGAGTTTCAAAAAGCCTTCGGCGACAACCTGGGCCAATTCGACGCCGAGTTTCTGCGCCAGATGCAGAAAGTGCGGTAAGTCGCATCATGTAGGTCAGGCCGCTGGCCTGACGATTGGAATCGCCGCAAATGCTCATTCACAGACGAAGCAGGTACCATAGCTCGACATCATCCCATCGCGCTGCCGCCCATTGGCCGACGCAAGATCTATGCGTCAGCCATCGGCCTCACCTACGAGGCTGGAGGCTGCTCAGCCGACGGGGATTTGGGTTTTTTTGATTCATTTATTTTCCACTGGTGCTCGAACTCGATCTCTTTCCTGATGGTTGCGATTTTCTCCAGCAACTCCGGAATGCTTTTTGCTTTCCAACCCTGTTGGAGAATTTCTTCACCAATGTAAACTTCAACTCGATCTTCGGAGCGAACGCACTTGAACCCCTCGCTCCAATAGATTCGAGCTCGCTCTGGATCGGCCTTCGACCATTCGATTACTGATGAATTGTTTCGCCCGAGTAGATAATGCCGATCGAAACCTCCATCACGCGTCCATGCGTTCGATTCGCCGATCTCCCAACGATTATGCTTTGGATTGACGGGCATGATATACTCCGATTCGCGGAGGTATCTCAAAATTTTTGAATCATAGTCCTCGAGTGAAGTACGCCAGATCGGAATCGAGCCGCCGAGCACCGTGTACTCGGACTGTCCCTGGAACTGGAGCGTGTAGGGCGAGAAGTAGGATATTTTTCCACGCTGAATAGTGAATGACAGTAGTATCACGGAAGCCAGCGTTGCGGCGACGATCAAAATGTAACGCCGTTCTATGGTCATCTAAAAGCGCTCGCGATTCCGTCCGGTAACAGCCGCGTAGGTCAGGCCGTTGGCCTGACGATGCACACTCCGCAAGTTCTTATTTCTGCGACACGTATCGTCGACCGCTGGGCATCATTTCATAGTACCCGGTTTCATCGTACCGGCGACCATTTGCCGACGAAAAATCGATTCGTCAGGCCGCTGGCCTGACCTACGGGACTGGGGTTATAATCGTTGCAGCTTTGCAAACCGAAGCAGCGAGCCGCGAAATCCCTCCTGCCACACTCCTAGCTGAAGGAATCCTTCGGATGGCCGATCAAAATACCCTGCCCTCGGGCGAGTCCGCTTCGCGCCGCGTGTTTCTCAAGCAGTCGTCGTTGACCGTCGGAGGTGCGTTGGCCGCCAATCTGCTCGTCGGCCGGATGGCGCATGCCGCGGGCAGCGACACGCTTAAGATCGCTCTGATTGGTTGTGGCGGACGCGGCACGGGCGCGGTGGGCAATGCGTTTGCCGCGGACTCGAATGCCAAGCTGACAGCCGTGGCCGATACGTTTGGCGACCGGCTGGAAGGAAGCTTGGCTCAATTGCGGAAGGCCGCACCCGAGCGCGTCGTGGTCGAGCCCGATCATTGTTTTGTGGGCTTCGACGGGTACCAAAAACTGTTGGCCACGGACGTCGACGTCGTGGTGCTGGCGACGCCACCCCATTTTCGTCCCGCGCACCTGAAAGCGGCCATCGCCGCCGGCAAGCACGTGTTCTGCGAAAAACCGGTGGCCGTCGATGCCCCGGGCGTGCGTAGCGTGTTGGCGACGGCTGAGGAAGCCAAGAAGAAAAACCTCACGATCGTCTCTGGCCTGTGTTATCGCTACGACTTGCCCAAGCTGGAGCTGATCAAGCGTGTTCACGATGGCGCGATTGGCGACGTGCAGGCGATGCAGGTCAGCTACAACACCGGCTCGCTCTGGCATCACGGGCGGAACCCGTCGTGGAGCGAAATGGAGTTTCAGCTTCGCAACTGGCTTTATTTCAGTTGGCTGTCGGGCGACTTCAACGTCGAGCAGCACGTTCACAGCTTGGATAAGGCCGCTTGGGTCATGCACGACGAGCCGCCCTTGCGAGCTACCGGGCTTGGTGGTCGTCAGGTACGCGTCGAAGAACAATACGGCAACATTTTCGATCACTTTGCCGTGGTTTATGAATATGACAACGGCACCAAGCTGTTCGCTCAATGCCGGCAAATGCCCGGCTGCTCGATCAACGTCTCCGATCATTTGATTGGCACCAAAGGATCGGCCGAGATGATGCGGGGCGTTATCGAAGGCCCGCAATCGTGGCGCTACACGGGCCCCAAGACGAACATGTATGAAGAAGAGCACAAGGCACTGTTCGCCGCAATTCGTTCGAGCAATCCGATCAACAACGGGCTCTACATGGCCCGCAGCACGATGCTGGCTATCATGGGGCGCATGGTTAGTTACACTGGGCAAACGCTGACCTGGGACCAGTGCCTCAATTCAACCGAAGATCTCTCGCCAGCAAAATACGAATGGGGCTCGGTGCCTGTTCCGCCGGTAGCCAAGCCGGGGCTGACGCAATTCGTGTGAGCCCTTGCCACGCGAATGGTCAACCCGCTCGCAGGTTTTCTTCCACGCGGCGTATCGACTCTTCCAAGCTGAGAGCGTGATCGGCCAAGGGCTGCGAGGAATCCTTGGCCATCCAGGTGTCGATTTTCTTTTGCGCCGAGATCACGGTGCTGTGGCTGCGCCGGCCAAAGTAGGTGCCAATTTCGCTGAGCGCGGCCCGCGTATGCTTGCGCGCCAGCCACATGGCCAACATTCGCGGATGGCTGACCGTTTTGGCCTTGCGCGAGGATTGCAGACTTTCGGGATTCAAGCCAAACACCTCGCACACCGCTTTTTCGATATCGGCCAACTTGACGACCCGGCCCTGATGGTCGATCAGTTCGGCCAACGACTCTTCGGCCATCGCTAGCGTGATCGGCCGCCGATGGGCCGCGCTCATGGCTTGCAGCCGATTGAGCGCTCCGGCCAGCTCGCGCGATTGCGTGGTGAAGTGCGAGGCGATGAAAGCCGCGACTTCTTCCGGCACGCTCACATCCAAACGCTGTCCCAATCGCCTGACGATACCCAGCCGCGTCGTGTACTCGGGCGATTCGATGCGGCAAGCCATTCCGCCGGAAATCCGCGCGGCTAGTTCCGGTCCTAGCGATTTGAGCGCCGCGGGCGAACGGTCGGCCGCGAACACCAACTGCTTTCCGGCGCGTAACAGCGTATCGATCGTGTGCAGCAGTTCTACCAGCGTCGCACGCTTGTTGGCAAAGAACTGCACATCATCGATGATTAGCAATTCCAAGCCCCTATGCTTGCGACGAAAGTTCGGCAGACCGCTGCCGTGCAAAGCTTCCAAAAAACAACTCGTGAACTGCTCGGCGGAGAGATAGACCGTGGCAGCGCGGGGACGCGTTTTTCGAAATGCCGACAAGATGCCTTCCAGCAAATGCGTTTTCCCCGTGCCGGTGGGACCATAAATCAGCAATGGGGAATACGTGCCCGGCTCCTCGGCGGTGATTTCAGCCGTTTTGTGGGCCAGGCAATTCGACTTGCCGAGCACAAACGAGTCGAGGCAGCCCAACTGCCGGCGGGTGCGAGGGGCAGCATCGCCATTGGCGCTGATGCTCTTCAATGAGGGAGCCGTCACCGCAAGCTGCGCGGACTTCGATTCGGCTGGCGGAGAGCTCGGTTTCGGCGGACTAGCGACCGGGGCCGATTCTGGAGCCACAATACGAAACTCCAACTCCAACGGTTTTCCACAAGCTTCCAGCGACGCAGCTTCGAGGTCTTTGCGGAAATGGGCTCGCAACCAGTCCTGAAAGAACTGATTAGGCGTCGTCACGATCAGATTTTGACCACGCACGGCCAATTGCGTCGTGGCGCCAAACCAAACTTCGTAACGATCGTTGCCAAGCCGATCCGCCAGCCGGGCGCGGATTGCCGAGACGATCTCCCTATCGTTGGTGTTCACGTCCTGTGGACTCCCAGCGCGCGCACGTTCAACGTAACCGATAACACCGTCGTGATGCCTAACTCGCACTGCCAACCAGGTCAAACTGCCAACCAGGGACGTTGCGAGCGAAGATGCGCGGGCGCATTTGTCTTCGACAGCAGGGCTGCCTGGGACAATGTTCTTGTCACCCGAGACGCCGATTGTACGTACGCTAGCGACGCTGTCAAAGGGCCGCCGGCAACTTCGCGAATCAAATTCGAGATCGCGATTCACTCAGTCCGCAAAACAGCGAGGAATCTCCCGTCTCATGCAGCTCGCAGCACAAAAAGATTTTTTCTCCAACAGGTCTGGCACGTGGAAAAATTGTTTGGTTTCCGTGAGCCCGATCCACCTGAAAAATTGTGTCGAGTTTACAACCCACGCTCACTCACCGACTTGCGATGCGAGC
>JAYVCO010000267.1:0-10653 GCA_043749935.1 Planctomycetia bacterium | reverse complement strand
GATTCGTGCTCGCATGACAACGGGCACCCGGTTGGAACCTATTGGAAGGCGTACTTGGGGTCTATGAATCCCTCGCTGCCACCTGCCAGACAGTCGATTAGGAACGATCGATTTCCCACGCGCGCCCAGTGTTGGCAATTGCGCGGACGTCGACTCGAGTTTCAACGGCGCCCTTTGCTCATGGGCATTCTCAACGTGACGCCCGATAGTTTTTCCGATGGCGGCCGGTTTCTCGCGATCCAGGCGGCAGTCGATCAGGCGTTGCGGCTGGCGGCCGAAGGGGCCGACATTCTCGACATCGGCGGTGAGAGCACGCGGCCCTATTCCGAACCAATCGACCTGAAGACCGAATTGGCTCGAATCATCCCGGTGATTACGGCATTGCGGCCGCACCTGTTGATTCCGATCTCGATCGACACGTCGAAGGCGGCAGTGGCCCGCGAAGCGATTGCGGCAGGCGCTGAAATCATCAACGACATTACGGGGCTCGAGGGCGATCCACAGATGGTCTCCGTGGCGCGAGAGTCGCAAGTTGGCGTCTGTGCCATGCACATGCAGGGTACCCCCCAAACCATGCAGGATCGTCCGACGTATGACAATGTGGTCGAAGATATTTTTCGTTATCTACAGGGCCGCCGCGATACTCTACTTGCATCCGGTATCGAAGCCACTCGCATCGCGCTAGATCCTGGCATCGGTTTCGGAAAGTCGCACCAGCACAATCTCGATCTGCTGGCGCACTGCCATCGCTATCACGAGCTCGGGTGTCCAATCGTGGTGGGACATTCTCGAAAAGGGTTCATTGCCAAAGTAATCAGCGACAAACAGGCCGACCGCACTGCCGGCACGATTGGCGCGGCGCTCTCACTGGCCAGCCAAGGAATTCAAATCCTGCGGGTGCATGACGTGTCGGCAGTTCGACAGGCGTTGTTATTGTACGAAGCCACCGGCGGTTTGGATGGCCATCCGCTCGTTCTAGACGAGGACTAGCCACCGATTTGAAAGGCTGGGGATTTCCCAAACCCACGGCCTCAAACGCGGTGGAAATGAGCCTCAAAGAACGTTGCTGCCTGGAGATAGCGACGTTGACTGTCTTCGGAATATGAGGGATACTTGAGGCAGCTTTTGTGCGGCGTGTGTCCAATTCCAACCGCCGCAAGGTCCCCGCAGGTAGTGCTTCCATGGCCATCGCCGAAACCGTCGATTTGCGCAAATATTGCTTGGAAACTGCCGAACGTGCGCGCGAAGCGGCGATGCAACTCGCCCGGCTAGGCGGTGCCACCAAAAACGCATGGTTGAAGCGTGCGGCCGCTTTGCTGCGTAGCGGCCAAAGCGTGTTGGCCGAAGCCAATGCTCGAGATCTGGCGGCCGCGCCACGATTTGGACTCACCGAGGCGCAAATCGACCGCTTGCGGCTGACCCCTCAAGTCGTCGAATCCATGGCCGTCGGGCTCGAGGAAGTCGCCGCGCAGGGAGAGCCGATTGGCGAGGTCATCGACTCGTCGATTCGACCCAATGGCCTGGAAGTGCTCAAGGTGCGTGTGCCCCTGGGAGTCGTGTTTTTCATCTACGAGTCGCGCCCGAACGTGACCGCCGATGCCGCCGCTATTTGTATCAAGAGTGGCAACGCCGTCATCCTGCGGGGTGGCAAAGAAGCTCTGCACTCGAATCAAGCGATCGCGGCCCTGCTCGAGCAGGCGGCCGAAGAAACCGGATTGCCATCAGGCGCCGTGCAATTGGTGTCAACAACCGATCGGGAAGCTGTTGGGCATTTCTTGCAGTTGAGCGAATACATCGACGTGGCGATTCCGCGCGGCGGCGAGAGCCTGATTCGCCGCGTGGCCGCCGAAGCCAAAATGCCCGTCATCAAACATTTCACTGGCAATTGCCACGTTTACGTCGATCGTGCCGCCGACCTCGACATGGCCGAGCGGATTACGGTGAATGCCAAGTGCCATCGAATGGGCGTTTGCAACGCGGCCGAATCGCTTGTGGTGCATCGCGAAGTCGCGGCCACGTTTCTGCCCCACGTCGCCAAGGCGCTCGAGCAGCGGAATGTCGAGTTGCGAGGTGACGGTCGCACGCGAGCATTGCTGCCCAGGGCGAAACCGGCCACGGACGAAGATTTTTCCGCAGAATACCTGGGACCAATTCTCTCCGTGAAAATCGTCGACTCCTTGGAAGAGGCGATCGCACACATCAACCACTACGGCTCGCGCCATACCGACGCGATTGTCACGGGCGATCTGAACGCGGCTCGGCAATTTGTGACCGCCGTGGACAGCGCGGCCGTCATCGTCAACGCCAGCACGCGATTCAACGACGGCGGCCAGTTTGGTCTGGGGGCAGAAATCGGTATCAGCACCGATAAGTTCCATGCTCGCGGACCGTGCGGGGTCAAGGAACTGACAAGCTACAAATACGTGGTCTACGGCAACGGTCAGGTCAGACAGTAATAAAAATATAATTCTTGTTCGCGTTTGAGTGCATGGGAGGCCAAGGATGGCTGAAGACGTGCTGAGTCAGGCTGAGTTGGAGGCCCTGCTAAGCGCCATGGAGTCGGGCGTGGCCTCGGTGGCCGGTTCCGGCCCCGCTCCGTCAAACGCAACCGTACAGCCACGTCGGGGCGACTCGCCAGCGACTGGAACCAGACACCAGGTCCACCCGCGGCATGCGCAAAAGCCCAGTCTCTTAGGTGCCGATCAAATTGCGGCACTGCGCTCGATCCATGAGACTTTCGGCCGCGGCTTCGCCACCGCCCTTTCGGCGATGCTGCGCAGCGTAGTCGAAGTCAAGCTGAACTCTGTTGAGCAAGTCACGTTTGGCGAGTTCTCGTTTCGGCTGGAGAACCCCACCTGTTTCCACCTTTTGCGGGCGGAGCCGCTCGATGGCAACCTGATGCTCGATATGAGCCCCACTATTCTCTATCCGATAATCGATCGGATGCTGGGTGGCGGTCGAGAACCGGGTTGCATCGCACGGCGACCGTTGACGGAAATTGAATTGCGGTTGGTCGCGCGGATGACGACGCTACTGCTCGAAGAATTGCGCAGTGCCTGGCAGAATTTGGTCAAACTGGAATTCTCAGTTCAGCGGGTCGAAAGCAATCCCCAACTGATCGAAACCGTGCGCCCGAACGAGGCCGTGGTGGTCATCAGCTTTGAGCTCAAGATCACGGAGTCGCGGGGTGCCATCCAACTGTGCATCCCGTGGAAATCGCTCGAAGCGGTGAGAGGAGCGTTGGCCGGTTACCTGGCCTTTGGCAAGCCCCACCAGCCGGAATCGGGCAACGAGATGAGTCCGCTCGGTGAGGAGTTTCAGCACTCGGTGGTCGAAGTCGTTGCATATTTGGCCGAAACAAAAATCAGCGAAAACGATATTCTCAACCTGCGGGTGGGAGATATCATCACCACCGAAATGGCCGTTCACACCCCAATCTCGGTATACGTGGCCGGTGTGCCGAGGTTTCACGCTCATCCGGGTGCTTTCCAGGGCCAGAGAGCCATTCAGGTCGAGGAGACGATCGGTCCCTCGGCGGGTGATCGCGCAAGCTAATCTCACCCGAGACGAGAGCCAGTGCCCAGGGCATCCAGCATCGCCCCCGCACGTCAAGTGGCCCCATAAATCAGGTGGCATGGACGAGCGCCCCTCAGACCCTATAATTTTTTCTCACCGACCGGTCTCAGCGCAGCGTTTGTATGATCCCGGCTACACCAATCAGGAAGAACACCTTTGAAACTTGAAAACGTTGTAATTATTGGCAGTGGGCCAGCAGCCTGGTCGGCCGCTATTTACGCGGCGCGCGCGGAATTGCAGCCTCTGGTTTTCGAAGGCGCCATTACGGAAGAAAACCGCATTGCCGGAACGCTGCCGCTTGGGCAGTTGAATCTGACGACCGAGGTCGAAAACTATGCCGGTTTTCCCGGCGGCGATCTGACGCAGTATCTCGATACCGCCGTTGACCCTGCCGTGCGCGCGACCATGGCGCCCCATTCGAAACACGGCGTTAGCGGTCCAGAACTAATGGAGCTGATGCGCCAACAGGCCAAGAATTTCGGTACGCGGATCATCACCGATGACATCGTGAGAGTCGACCTCAAGAAACATCCGTTCGAGTTGACTGCATCAGAAAGTCAGGTGACACAAGCATTGACGATCATCGTCGCAACGGGAGCACGGGCCAATTACCTGGGACTGCCCTCGGAAGAAGCCTTCAAAAACCGGGGCGTCAGCGCCTGTGCCGTGTGCGACGGTGCCTTGCCCCGTTTCCGCAACAAACCGTTGGCGGTCATCGGCGGCGGCGACTCGGCGGTGGAAGAAGCCACTTACCTGACTAAGTTCGCCAGCCGGGTCTATCTGGTCCATCGTCGCGACGCGCTGCGAGCCTCCAAAATCATGGCCTTACGTGCCGAACAAAATCCAAAGATCGAGTTCGTTTGGAATCACACCCTGGGCGAAGTGCTCGGCACCGACAAGGACGGCGTCAACGGGGCTGTGCTCACAAGCACCGTCGATGCCAACCACAAGAAAGTGGACATCACCGGGCTCTTCTTGGCCATCGGACACACGCCCAACACGGCCTTTCTCGAAGGGCAGTTGGAATTGACCGACAAGAAGTACGTCGTTTGGAAACAACCTTTTCGCACCATCACCAGTGTTCCGGGCGTGTTTGCCGCTGGCGACGTGGCCGACGATTACTACAAACAGGCAATTACTTCATCCGGGACGGGTTGCATGGCAGCGCTGGATGCCGAACGGTGGTTGGCCGCGCGCGAGCATCACTAGTGGTCTCAATTGAGCTGAAATCTTCGGGGCGCAAGTGATGCAAAAAATGACCGTAGCCGAAGCCCGCCAGGCAGACGCCGCCGGAAAAATCGCCCGGCTGCAAGGATGGATCCGCACGCGGCGCGACTCGAAAGGGGGCTTCAGCTTCTTGGAGCTTAGCGATGGCTCCTCGATCGGCAACATCCAGGTAATTGCCGAGGCGGCGCTGCCGAATTACGAAACGGAAATCAAACATCTGTCCGCCGGTTGCAGCGTGACCATCGAAGGCGAAGTCAAAGCCTCGCCGGCCAAGGGCCAGACCACGGAAGTCCAGGCCGCCAAGATCGTGGTCCACGGTTGGGCCGATCCCGAAACGTATCCGCTCCAGAAAAAACGGCACTCGTTCGAATTCTTGCGCACGCTGGCTCACTTGCGCCCGCGCACCAACACCTTCGGTGCGATTGCCCGAGTAAGGAACTGCATTTCTCGCTCGATCCATGCGTTCTTTCAAGAAGAAGGCTTCCTCTACGTCCACGCTCCGATCATTACCGCCAGCGACTGTGAAGGAGCGGGCGAAATGTTCAAGGTCACGACCCTCGACCTGGCCAAAGTGCCCAAGCAAGACTCGGCGGTCGACTATACCCAGGACTTTTTCGACCGGCCGGCTTTTTTGACGGTCAGCGGCCAGCTCGAGGCCGAGATCTTCGCTTGCGCGTTAGGAAAGGTGTACACGTTTGGCCCCACCTTCCGTGCCGAAAACTCGAACACCTCGCGCCACCTGGCAGAGTTCTGGATGGTCGAGCCGGAAATGGCGTTCTTCGAGCTCACCGACAACATGGATCTTGCCGAGCGATTTCTGAAACGCATTTTTCGCGATGTGCTGAGCCAATGTCCGGACGACATGCAGTTTTTCAACACTCAGATTCAACCTGGAGTGCTGGAAACTCTGGAAGCCGTGGTGGCGAATGATTTCGTGCGGCTGTCCTACACCGAAGCGGTCGACGTCCTGACCGGCTCTGGAGCGAAGTTCGAGTTCCCCGTGGCTTGGGGTCACGATTTGCAAGCCGAGCACGAACGGTATCTGACTGAGCAGCATTTCAAAAAACCGGTGATCCTGTTCGACTACCCGCGGACCATCAAGCCGTTCTACATGCGCGTCAACGACGACGGCCGGACCGTTCGAGCCATGGACGTCCTCGTTCCGGGCGTAGGCGAGATCATCGGCGGCAGCCAGCGCGAAGAGCGGCTGGATGTCATGCAAGAGAGGATGCGCGAGCAGCAACTCGACCCCGAGACCTATTGGTGGTGCCTCGATTTGCGTCGCTACGGCACCGTGCCTCACTCGGGATTTGGGCTCGGCCTGGAGCGTGCGGTCCAATTTGTCACGGGGATGGCGAATATTCGCGACGTCATTCCATTTCCGCGGGTGCCCGGCAGTGCCGACTTCTAACCGACCGGTCGGTCCTTTTTGCACTCGTTGGCCGGAAAGTCAGGCTCGTTGGCTACTTCGAGCTGAAACCAAACATCAGCCAGAACGCTAGCCCGTTGACGGCCAGGCCGGAAAGGACGAGCAAGTCGAAAGGAGTAAACTGGATTGACATGCGGTAATTCCTCTATGTCAATCTAGGTCCTTCCGATGGGGCAGTCGCTCCCGATTTTGATGAATCAAATTTACTTCCTTCCGCCGGTCGCATCATAGGGATCGCAACGTCTTTGTGGTGGGGATTGGGAGCTCCAGGGGGCCCATTTTGCTTGCATTTCCGCCGTCCACCAAATAGGCTGAAGGAGTATCTAAAAAGGGGCAGGCCCGCAAGTTCCGAAGATGTCGGAACCCACTTCGCGACCGCGGGCCAATTTCAACGTTTCGCACGGGACGGCAGATGCAAGAGATTTTTCGTCACGACGTATTCCATCGCACGCGAACCGCGCTGGCGGGAAACGTCGGCCTCGGAATGTTGTGTTGTGCCCTGCTGGCATTCGGCTATTGCCAAACGGCAAGCGCTGGAACGCTGGTGTCGCTGGATTTCACGAATCCTTCGCTCGAGCTAGGGACGGTCCAGATTGACTTATTCGACGACCTGACTCCGGCATCGGTCGCCAACTTCATGCAGTACGTAAACGGATCTAAATATAACAACACGATCATACACCGGGTCGACACGGGTCTGGGAGTGATTCAAGGGGGTGGATTCGACACCCAAGGTCAAGGCATCAGCACCTTGGCGCCGATCGTCAACGAATACTCGCGTGCGAACACAAGGGGCACGATTTCGATGGCTCGCACCAGCGACATTAATTCCGCCACAAGCCAATGGTTCATCAATACGGTCGATAACACCACTTCGCTCGGACAGGGCAACGGTGGCGGATACGCGGTCTTTGGGTGGGTCGTGGGCGGCGGAATGAGCGTCGTCGACAAGATTCAAGCCGTGCCGATCACAAAGCTCGGCGGTAGTTTCACGCAGCTCCCACTAGTGAACTATACCTCGGGCACGGTCGCACCGGCTAATCTCATTGTCCTCAGCAACGCCGTGCTTACAAAGACGCACCCAAGCTTCCAGAATCCGGTCGTGGGGCTCGACGTGAACAATGACAATAGCGTCTCGGCGCTGGACGCGTTGGTGGTCATCAATGATCTGATTGCGCATGGCAATCATGCGGTGTCGAATAAATTTGCAGGGACTGGTTACATCGACGTGAACGGCGACGGGCAGGTCACCCCGCTGGACGCACTGCAAGTGATCAATCACTTTCTAAATGGAGGCTCGTTGGCAAGCTCGCAACTCATGACGAGCTCCTTGGCAGTTCCCTACGCGCCGACTAGTCTCATGGCAACTTCGATGGTCGTGCCGGAACCTGCTTCAATAATCCTTGCCATCACCGCCGCGGCGGCTTTGGGTGGGTATGAACTGCGCCGCCGCTCGCGACGCGCACGCAGGGCCAAGCCGTGACGCGACAACGTTTCACAACCGGGATGTTCGTCCTGGCGCTGTTGAGCGTTCAGGGCTTCGTTGACGCTGCGCGCGGCGGAACGTTGATCAATTTCACCACGAATATGGGGTCGGTGAAGGTCGATCTATTCGACAATCTGGCACCGCAGTCGACTGGCAACTTTCTGAACTACGTGAACCACAGTCTATACAATGACACCATAGTTCACTCCGCCACGAAGAATACGCTGTTGCAGGGCGGCGGCTACGTGCATACGACGCTCGAGCGCATCGCTGCTTTTGCGCCGGTCGTCAACGATCCCGTGGGACACTCCACTACTCGCGGCACGATTGCCATGACTCCTTTCGCCAATTCGCCGACCAGTTCGACGAGCCAGTGGTTTTTCAATTTGGCAAATAATACCTCATTCGACACCTCCAATGGAACCGGCCTGACCGTCTTTGGCTGGGTGGTCGGGGATGGCATGAGCGTGCTAGATGCCATTAGCAATCTACAGCTCTTACAGAACTTTCAAACTTTCAATTCCACCAACGACATCTTGAAGAATTTTCCGGTGAACGGCAGTTCATTTGTCGTCGTCAATAGCGTGAGCGTGGTCAGCCAGCATCCTGACTTCCAAAATCCCGTTCAAGTGCTCGATGTCAACAACGACGCCATCGTCTCGCCGCTCGATGCGTTGGTCGTGATCAACGATTTGATTGCGCACAATATTCACCCGGTTGGATCTCCTTTCGGTGGCACTAATTATCTGGATGTGAACGGCGATAATAAAGTGACGCCCCTTGATGCTCTCCAGGTGATCAATTCCTTTCTTACTGCCGCCCCCGCGCTGCAAGCCGCCTCGATGGCGAACATGTCCGCGCCGCAGTTCTTGGCAACCGCCGTGGTGCCCGAACCTTCGGCCTGGGTATTGGCCGCGATTGGGCTGGCCGTGCTTGGCGCGGCGACATGGCTCCGCAGGTCTTGCTGCCCCGCGACCGATTGACCGGGGCATTCTGGCGACTCATTCCGCTGTTTCCGGTGATATTGCGCAGGTAGCAAACAGGGGCCAACCTGGACATAATACGCAAGCGTTTGCTCCAACTATCAAAACGCGGACGACAGGCTCGATGATGATTCGCTTTTCAGATCCATTGCGACAATTGGCTTGGGCCGTTCCGCGCACGATGCTTCTTGGCGTCGCCTTGCTATTGCCGAGCACGCTTCGCGCGCAGCCAGCCATCGAAGGCTACGCGAATTACGAGTCGCTGTCGGCTCAGATCAAATCGCTTGATGAGTCGGAACTGGTCAGTGTGGCGTCGCTCGGAAAGACCTTGGGTGGTCGCGAAGTGTTGCTCATCACCATTGCGCAGGGTCCGCCCGCAGCGAAGCCGGCCATGCTGATCGTCGGCAATGTCGAGGCTGGGCATCTCGTCGGCTCGGAACTGGCGATGCGCGTTGCACAACAAATCGTCGGGCCTCAAGCCAATCCCGAAACAACCAAGAAGCTGCTCGATCGATTCACTTTCTATATCATTCCGCGACCAAACCCCGACGCCAGCGAGCACTTCTTCCGGCGCCCTTCGCTCGAGCGATCCGGGAATGACCGCCCCACGGACGACGACCGAGACGGCGAGACTGATGAAGATCCGGCCCAGGACCTCAACGGAGACGGTGTCATCACGATGATGCGCGTCGAAGACGCCAGCGGGCCCTATATCTCTCATCCCAACGACTCGCGTGTGATGATCAAGGCCGATTTGCGCAAGAACGAGCAAGGTCGCTACGCGTTATATTCTGAAGGTCGGGACGACGACGGCGACGAGGCGTTCAATGAAGACGGTCCGGGCGGAGTTTCGTTCAATCGCAACTTTCCTCATCGCTATCCCTTTTTCGAGCCGCTCGCGGGACCCCACCAGGTTTCTGAAATCGAGACTCGCGCCGTTGCGGATTTTGCGTTCGCGCATCCCAATGTCGCGCTGGTGTTTAGTTTTTCGCCGGAAGATAACCTACTGGTGCCTTGGAAGCCCGGCCTGGGCAGCGAATCTCGCTTGAAGCCAGCGATCAATTCCTCGGACGCGGAATACGTCAACTACCTGGCCGAGCAATATCGCGAGATCGTGCCCGCCAAAGACGCTCCCAGCGCACCCGCCGGCGCCGGTTCATTTAGCGAATGGGCATACTACCAATACGGCCGTTGGTCGCTGGCTGCCCGCGGTTGGTGGATTCCAAAGACAGCAACCAGAAATGATCCAGGAGCGGAGGCCGCCAAAGACGCGGCAAAGCCCGCCGAGCCCAAGACCGATGACCAAAAAACCGCTGACTCCAAGAACAACGATAAGGACAAGCGAGGGGCCGAAGACCTTTCGGCCTTGGCCTGGTTCAAGCAAGAGGGGATCGACGGCTTCGTCGATTGGAAACCATTCGAGCACCCTGATTTTCCGGGCAAGAAGGTCGAGATCGGCGGCTTCAGACCGTTCTTGCGGCTCAACCCCCCGTCGAAAGAACTTGCTCCACTGGCCGAGAAGCACTTCCGCTTCATCACGCGCTTGGCAGAGTTGATGTCCCGAATCGAGATTGCTTCCGTCGAAGTCAAATCACTAGGCGGTGGCGTCTATCGTATTACTGCCCATGTTTTCAACAACGGTTTTCTGCCCACGATGGCGACCTTTGGACGCACCACGAACGAAGCCTATCCATTGCAAATCCAACTTGACCTGCCGACCGGCGCCAAGCTGCTCACTGGCCACGCGCGCAGACGAATTGATCGGCTAGCTGGCAACGGCGAAAAGGCTGAGCACTCGTGGCTGCTGGCGGCGACGGCGCCCGGCATGGAGCAAGTAACGATTTCGGTCAGTAGCCCGTGCGTCGGCAAGGCCACCAAGACCGTCGAACTGAAATAAACGAGCGAGGTCTGCCATGCTAGTGTTCGAGCGGTGTTACAGGGTGCAGGCGATC
>JAYVCO010000266.1:0-3074 GCA_043749935.1 Planctomycetia bacterium | reverse complement strand
TGTGCGTGCCACTGGCTTTGCCAGTGTTTTGAAGGCCAGCACTGGCAGAGCCAGTGGCACACCGGCGGAAGAAACTTTCGGGAACAGGCACTAGATTCTGCCAACGGACGCACTGATCGGCGAATATAAATAGGTTCGAGCATGGACTCGCGTAACGAAAAATCGACGTCCAAAGCGGCCAGCGCCGTCAGTTCAGGCGCGATGAGCGTGATTCGCTCGATGACGGCCAGTAGCATTTGGCTGCGCAAGTCCATTTGGGTCTGGCCGATTGTCGCGGGATTGATGTTGGCCGTCGTGGGATGGTTTTTGCGCTCGGCGGTCGAGTCGCGATTGAAAGAAGACCGTGCTTCCTCGCTCGAAACCATCCTGAATGCCGATGTCGAGGCGCTACGGCTATGGATGCGTTCGCAGGAAACGGCCGCGACCGCCGTCGCAAGCGATCCGGAAACGATCGCGATTTGCGAAAAGGTGGTCGCACTCTCAGAGCAGCCCGGAGTGACGCAATTGGAATTGTTTCAATCGCCGCTGCTCAAGGAATTGCGAGATGTCTTGGCCCCTGAGCTGAAAGCGCACGACTATAGCGGATTCATTCTGGTCGACCCCTCGCTACGTATCGCAGCCTCGCTTCGGAATGAGTTGGTGGGGGCTGAGTTGAACGCGGAAGACAAATGGTACGTCACTGAGCGAGCCTTCAAAGGAAAACCCACCGTGTCGGTGCCACGTAAGAGCGCGGCGCTGTTGCCGGCCAAGAATGGCCAGTTGAAAGCGGGCGTGCCCACGATGTTGGCTTGGGCGCCGATATTCGCCGCCGATGGAAAGGTCGTGGCCGCGCTGGGCTTGCGAATTCGGCCGGAAGACGAATTTAGCGAAATTCTGCACATCGCTCGAGCGGGCAAGACCGGCGAGACCTACGCATTCAATCGCGATGCGGTCATGGTCTCGGAAAGCCGGTTCGACGACGACCTGAGTCGCATCGGCTTGCTGCCGGAAGGCGAGGATTCGGTCACGAACATTCAACTCCGCGATCCCGGAGTCGACATGATGCAAGACGGTCGGCCCGACAAACGCCGTTCGGAACAGCCGCTGACTCGCAACGCTGCCGCGGGAACCGAAGGAAAGTCCGGCGTCGATATCGACGGCTATCGCGACTATCGCGGCGTTTGGACGGTCGGCGCATGGACCTGGCTCGACGACTACGATTTGGGCGTAGCCACGGAGCAAGACGAAGCCGAGGCGTTTGCCGTGCTGCGTCTGTTGCGAGCCGTTTTTTGGGGCCTGTTCGGTCTACTCGTGCTGGCCGCCGCGGCGATTTTCGTGTTCACCGTCATCGTGGCTCGTATCAACCGCGAGGTGCGGCTGGCCGTGATCGAGTTGCGGCAGCTCGGCCAATACACGTTGGACGAAAAGTTGGGCGAGGGCGGGATGGGCGTCGTCTATCGCGCTCACCATGCCATGCTCCATCGCCCCACGGCCGTCAAGTTTCTCAATGCCGAAAAGACCAACGAGCAGTCGGTCGCACGCTTTGAACGCGAGGTCCAACTGACCAGCCAATTGACGCACCCCAACACGATTTCGATCTACGATTATGGCCGCACGCCCGAAGGGATCTTTTACTACGCGATGGAGTATCTGCAAGGCATCGATCTGGAAGGCCTCGTGCGTAAATTCGGTCCGCTGCCTGAGGGCCGCGTGATTCATATTCTCGAACAAGTCTGCGGCTCGCTGGCCGAGGCCCACGCCATTGGGCTGGTGCATCGCGATATCAAGCCGGCCAATATCATTCTTTCGGTCCGCGGCGGCTTATTCGATTTCGCCAAACTGCTCGACTTCGGTCTGGTCAAAGCCTTGGATCAGCGCAAGGAGTCGCAATTGACCACGATGGGTTCGATGGCCGGCACTCCGCTGTACCTTTCGCCGGAGGCGATTGAGAATCCCGACGATCTCGATGCGCGAAGCGATCTGTACGCCGTCGGGGCGGTCGGCTATTACTTGTTGACTGGCACGCCTGTCTTCGACGGCCGGCACGTTATGGAAATCCTACAGAAGCATGTCACGACCGCTCCCGAGCCGCCGTCGCAGCGGTTGGGCCGGCCAGTCTCGGAAGAGCTCGAGCAATTGCTGCTCAAGTGCCTGGCCAAGAATCCTGCCGATAGGCCCAGTTCAGCCGGCGCTCTGGCCGACGAGCTGACCCAGTGCCCCGCGGCGGTCACGTGGACGAAAAAAGATGCCCAAGAGTGGTGGACCACGCAATTCCGCGGTCCCGGTGACACCACCCTGGCCGCGCCTACGGCAGGCAACTTCGAGCAAACCGCCATGCTCACGAAAACCGCCCAGGCTCACGACACGACGACCTGATGTCGCAAACCCGTCGCGCCACTATTCGTCACTGCCCGCCAAACCTCGGCCAATATTCCGATCGTCCAATATCCCACGCGATTCGACGAATAGTCTTAAAGAAGCTGTCGAAACGGAAACAACCGCTGGGATGAACCGATGTATCTATTCTTGCTCTGGTGCCTGCTGCTGTTTTTCTGCTGGCCGCTAGCGATTCTGGTGCTGCTTCTGTACCCGCTGGTGTGGACGATCCTCTTGCCCTTCCGCCTGATTGGCATGACCTGCGAGGCAGTTTTCGACACGCTGCACGCGATCTTGACCCTGCCCGGGCGCATCGCGAGGCGGTTGGCCTAGCGATGGGAAAAATGCTCGTCGAGCTGTTGAAGAGCGCGCGGTTGAAAGATGACGCGGTACATCATGCGTCTTCGGGGATACCGTATTTGGTCCTGAGTCCGCGAACTGCTTCTTCCATCGGCGTAACTTCGCCTCGTTCAATGGAAGCCAGGCCTTCGCGAATGTCCTCCACCCTTTCGGCTTCCTCGCGCAGCAAATCCACCGCTCGATCGAGCGCCTCCTGGCGGCTGTGGAACCTGCCATCAGCCACGAGTTTTTCGAGGAGTCGATTCTTGTCGGGCGAAAGTTCGGTCTTCATAGCCAGTCTTTCCAGCGTGCCGAAGGTGTGGGGGATATCGTATGGCATCTGCATTTTACCACGGATTCACCGCTTGCGGCTATTCCGA
>JAYVCO010000265.1:0-4483 GCA_043749935.1 Planctomycetia bacterium | reverse complement strand
ATTTTCGGCCGCACGCTGGCATGCTTCAATTTCAGCATTTGCACCAGAAACTCGATATCGATCAGTCCGCCGGGCCCGCGCTTGAGATTGCCCGCAACGGCTTTTTCTTCCATCCGTTGCCGCATTTGCCAAATCGTCTCGGCGTCTTCGATTTGCCAGGGCGGCGCAAAGGCTGCCTCGGCCACCGCTGCGGCGACCTTCTCCGCTGCCGCCGATGAACCGAACACGACGCGGGCCTTGCACAGCGCCTGCCGCTCCCAGAGTTGGCCCTGGCCGGAGTCGAAATAGCGGCTGAACTCGCCCAGCGAAGTGGCCAGAGTGCCGCTTTTGCCAGTCGGGCGCAAACGTGGATCGATTTCGTATAGCCGGCCGTAGGGCCCCAGTTGGCTGGCGACCTTGATGATCTTTTGCGCCAGCTCGCTGAAAAAATGTTGGTTGTTCGTGGTCGTGTTGCGACGACTGCGCCGCCCGTGCACGGTCTCTCCGTCTGCTTCGTAGAGGAATATCAAGTCGAGGTCACTGTAATAGTTCAACTCTCGACCGCCGAACTTGCCCAAGGCGACGATGATCAATTCGCAGACGCGACCCGCCTCGTCCCCTTCGCCAATCGTGGGCTCACCCAACTTGGCGGTCAGCCGCTCGTATTCCACGCGCGCGATCTGCGTCAAGCAGGTTTGCGCGATGTCCGAAAGCGCCCCGCTCGTGGCCTCGATTTTTTCCTTGCCCAGGATGTCGCGCACCCCCACTCGCAATTGCTGCGCATTTTTGAAACTGTGTACCGCCGGATCGATGTCTTCGGCCCCTCGGCAAAGCTCCGCCAAAGTCGCTTCCAGCGTTTGCGCTGTCGGCAGCCTGTCCAAGAGCAGGCTGTCGAGCAGCTCGTCGAGCATGCCGGGATGGCTGATCAAAATGCCCGAGAGATACTGGCTGGACGAACACAGCTCGACATACAGGTGGAGCGTCGGCGGATTAAAGCTGAACAGCTCCCAGAGCACGCCTTTACCCCCCAGCGACTCGCTGACCTTGCTGAGATTCACCAGCGTAAAGTCCGGATCGGGCGTGTCGGCGATGGCCGAGAGCAGTTGCGGTGCGATCGCCGCCAGAAAATGCCGGCAACGGCGCGTCGATAGAAAACGGATCTTCTCGGTCGACAACTCCATCAGGTTCTTGTAGGCCTGCGGAATGTCCCGGAAATGATATCGCCCCAAAACCTCGGAGATCCGCTCGGGCGTCGGCTCGGGGTCGAGTACCAGGTCGCTCTCGGGTTGCGTCGTCGCGTCGTCGCTGAAAGCGTCGTGCAGCAGATGATCGAGAATCTTTCGATTCAGCTCGGTCTTGCTCTTGAAATCCGCCTCGAACGCCGCCAGTGCTGTCTGCGCTTTAGTATCTTCATAGCCGAGCCGAATCGCCAGCTTGCGCAGCTCGTCCGGGTCACTTGGCAATAGATGCGTCTGCAAGTCGAACATGGTTTGCAAACGATGCTCGATCTTCCGCAATAGCGCGTAGGTCTCGGAGAGAATCGATTGCTCTTGATGGGTCAGGCAGCCACAGCTTTCCAATTGCACGATGGCTTCCAGCGTGTTGCCGGTGCGCAATGCCGGCAGATCTCCGCCGTTGAGCAGTTGCAAGAACTGGATCACGAATTCCACGTCGCGAATGCCGCCGTGTCCGGTTTTGACGTCGCGTGTGTCGGCCCCGTCGCGATGGGTGCGCTGCTCGATGCGCCGTTTGAGCGCCTTGATGCCCGTGATATCGGCCCGGCTGAGGTATTGCCGATAGATCCACGGTTCGAGCTCGGCCAAGAATTCGCTGCCCAGAGCCAAATCGCCGGCCATCGGTCGGGCCTTGACCAGCGCCTGGCGCTCCCAGGTCCGACCCGAAACGTCGTAGTAGTGCAAAGCTGCCTCGTAGCCGACGGCCATCGGGCCAGCGTTACCGCCGGGCCGCAGCCGCAGGTCCACGCGATACGCCGACCCCAGTTCGGTGGCTTCGGTCAAAAGCTTCAGCACTTCGCGCACCAGGCGGTCGAAATATTCAGCCGAGCTTTGTTGCCGCGTCAGATCGGCGCCGCGGCCGCAATCGTAAAGAAAGATCAGGTCGATGTCGCTGGAGTAGTTCAGCTCCGCGCCCCCCAGTTTTCCCAGGGCCAACACTACGAACCGGCCCGGACCGGCGCCGTTGGCCGTTCGCGGCACGATGCGCCGGGCGTCGAGTCGCTTCTGAGCCGCGCGCACCGCCGCCTCGACGATCGCGTCGGCCACGTTCGAGATCTGTCGCGTCACGACGGCCAACGGTTGGCCTCGAATGATATCGCCGTACGCCACGCGCAGAGTCTCGCGACGCTTGAAGCGGCGCAGCGCCGCGGCAACCGTCGTCTCATCGTCGCCCAGTCGCAGGACTTCCGCGGTCAACTCGGCCACGATACTCTCACGGCTGACGGGCTGACCCTCGGTGAGCCGCAGCAAATCGTAGCTTTCGTTGTCCGTGATCAGCACGTCGCTCAAATGCTGGCTGGTCGAAAAAATCTGCAACAGAATCGCCAACGCCTCGCGATCGCGCTCGAACAACGAGGCCAGCGACAACGGATTGCGCGCGGCGGCCACGAACCGCTCCAGGTTGTTGAGCGCCATGTCGGGATCGCTCGAGCGGGGCAAATGCTCGGCAAGCTGATCGCAAATGACGGCGACCAGGTCGAGCGTGATGCCAGAGGTGGCGATCCGCACCAGGTTGCCGTGGGCGCGTGGGAGATCGACGATTCCGAGCGAACGGAGCCATGTTTCGGCTTCGGCCGGCTGGTCGAGGTAGCGGTGAAGTTGATCGATGAGCATCGAACAGCCAAAGCAAGCGCAAGATTGACTACAGGCTATACACTTCCGGCCCGACGTGCTGGGTCACTATGCTGCCGAAGAGAGTGAAGTCGTTGGCGTCATAAATCGCCACGTCGAGCAGTTGGCCCACCTGGCGGCGATTGCCCTGGAACACGACGATCCGGTCGCAGTGCGTGCGGCCGACGAGCTGCAACGTGCTCGCACCATCATCGTTTCGCAACGCGACCTTGCTGGGGCCCTCGACCAGCACTTCGACCGTGCGGCCCAAGAGCGGAAGATTGTCCTCTTCGCTGATCGCGTTCTGGATTGCCAACAGCTCGTTATTGCGACGTCTCTTTACCTCTTCGGGAACATCATCGGGATAGAGTTGGAAGCTCTTGGTGCCTGGGCGCTCGGAGTATTTGAAAATAAAGCTGTTCTTGAAACGGGCGTCGCGAACCAGTTCGACGGTCTCGCTGAAGTCCTCTTCGGTCTCGCCGCAAAAGCCGACAATAAAGTCGCTGGTGACCGACGAATCGGGAATCGTCTGGCGGATCCGCGCGAGCATCTCGCGGTACTCTTCGATCGTGTACCCGCGCTTCATGCGGCCCAAAATGCGATTCGATCCGCTCTGGGCGGGCACGTGCAAATAAGGCGAAACCTTGGGCAAGTCGCGAACGGCGCACAGCAGATCGTCGGTCATGTCCTTCGGATAGTTCGTCACGAATTTCAACCGGGCCAGACCCTCGATCTCGTGCAGTCGAGAGAGCAAATCTGACAGCCGCGTGGTTTCGCCCGCCGCGGTGTGTTGATAGCTATTGACGGTTTGGCCCAGCAGCGTGATCTCGCGGCAGCCTTCGTCGGCCAACTGGCGCGCCTCGGCTAGAATATGCGCGGCCGGCCGGCTTTGCTCGGGCCCACGAACGCTCGGCACGACGCAGTAGGTGCAAAACTTATCGCAACCGATCATGATCCGCACGAACGCCTGGAAAGGCGTGGGTCGCATCTGCGGATCGCGCAGCGGATCGTAGCTCTCGAAACTCTGCTCTACCAGTTCGCGCGAGCCAGCTTTGCGATCGAGGCTGACCTCCATCTGTCGGCCTTCACCGGCGTTGATCTTATCGATCAGTTCCGGAATCTGGTGGAGCTGGCCTGGCCCGACGATCAGGTCGACAAACGGAGCACGCTCGAAGATCAGTTTCTGATCTTTTTGGGCCATGCAGCCCAACACGCCGATGATTTTGTCGGGGTTGTGCTTCTTGGCATGCTTCAGCCGGCCCAGGGCGCTATAGATTTTGTCCTCGGCGTGCTGTCGCACGCTGCACGTATTGAACAGGATCGTATCGGCCTTAGCCGGTGTATCGACGACCACGTAGCCCGCTTTGCGCAGACTGGCCACGACCAGCTCACTATCGAGCATGTTCATCTGGCAGCCGACCGTTTCGATGTAAAGCTGTTTGGGCATGGGGGGCGGAGATCGCGATCGAAAAGGTCAATCTTACTTGGCGACTAGCGATCTTATCTTAACCTGGGGCAGGGGGTTGCGGCCAGCGCGGTTTGAGGCGTGCGCCTGTGCGGTGTGGGCGTCTCGATTGTGGGTGGAAAATTTGGTCTGATGGAGGAGTCGTGGAGGAGATTGCCTATTTTCCGCCTAATTTGGAGGGAGCATCATGGCA
>JAYVCO010000264.1:0-3654 GCA_043749935.1 Planctomycetia bacterium | reverse complement strand
GAGCAAACTTTGGGACCGCAATCGATTCGCGTGACCGGCGTGCCCGACACCAGCCACTTCGCGCGCGTGCTGGTGGCGGCCGACTATCGCATGAAACGGCTGGCGATGGCCTTTGAGGAAAGTCCTATCGCGGGTTTGCCGAATTTCATGCAGATGATCAAGAATTCAAGCAAGAGCACCCGGTCCATGCTGCCGCGCTGGTGGTTGGAGCCGAACTACGACGCGCTGCTGGCCGATGCCAACGGCCTGGCGTGGGAGCTGCGCGGAGCGGGCGTCAAAGCGCTGACCGAGGAGGAAGTGATCGTCAACGGCGAAAAACAGAAGGCCAGCCATGCGAATCCGCTGGCGAAGAAATGGGCCGACAACATGACCGCCCACTACGACGAACTTTCCACCAAAGACTCGATCTTTGGCCAATTGCGCAATTGCATGGACATGGCCGTCGTAGCCGCCCTGATTTCCAAGGAAAACTTGAACGAGAAGTCGGGCTGGAGCATGTCGCTGCTGTTGGACCCCGACTTGCTAGTCGAAAGCTACAACGCGCCGCACCAGATCGACAGCCAGGCCAGCGTGGTACAAAAAGGGACCAACTGGATCATGAGCGCTTCGGGCGGCGTGCAAATCAATCCTTGGCAACTGCTCGACAATGGCCAACCCAATCCCGAGCTCGGCCCCCTGCGCACCAAATCGGCCTCCCATAGTAAGGGCTGGTGGTGGAATTAGCAGGGTGTATCTGCTGCGCTAGCTGCCGAACAGTTGGCGGTAGAAGTAATAGCCTGCCAGGCTAAAGCCGATCACCACGACGATCGCGCGCACTACGCTTCGATCGATCCGTCGCGCCGTGTGGGCGCCGATGTATCCACCTACGGTGGAAGCCAGCGCCATGGCCAGGGCGTAGGGCCAATGCACTTTGCCGGTGGCCACGAATACGACCACGGACGTTCCGTTGATGACCGAGGCCAACAGTGTCTTGATGGCATTCATGCGGTGAATGTCGTTCAAGCCCATCAACGCCAGCGAGCTGAGCATCAGAATGCCAATGCCCGCTCCAAAATAGCCACCATAGACCGCCACGAAGAGTTGAAACACGATGGCGACGCCGACCAGTCGGCTTGAGGGCGAACCCTCGTGTTTCATGCCGATGCCGGTCCACCTGGCGATTTGTGGTTGAAGCGTGAAGAGCAGGGCGGCAGTGAGTATCAGCCAAGGAACTGCTGCATTGAACAATTCGGGCGGCAGCACGACCACTAGCAGCGAACCAATGAAGCCCCCAACAAGGCTGGGAGCCAGTAGCAAAGCCGACCAGCGACGCTCGTGCTGAATCTCTCTTCGATAGCCGAAGAGCGCCGCAACCGACCCGGGCACCAAGGCCACCGTGCTCGTGGCGTTGGCAATGACGGCATCGACCGGCGACGAACCCAGCGCCGCAAACAACGCCGGAAACGTCAATAAGGTGCCTCCACCAGCAATCGAATTCACGGCCCCGCCCAGCGCCGCGGCAACACACAGGATTACGTAGTCGTGCAGCATTGCGCCCCGGGCGGCATTCGGATCGGTGGAGTTCAAAACGCAGAGTATAGCCGCACCTGTCGGGCGCATCTAGCGCGAGGGCGGCATCAACCAACCCGGGTTGAACGGGCGCGAAAAGTTTGACCCGTCGCGAAGGCCAACTATGGTTCGAGTTCGAGCGCCCAGCGCTGAAAATCTTGATCGAGCTGTTGCCAGGTCTGCTCGGGAAAGAATTTCGCCAGCGTCAACAGACCACGCGGATCGGCCGTCTTGTTGTCGCGAAAGCTACGATAATAGTCTCCGAGCGTGCCTTTGCTTTGGAGATAAAGACAGAAATAGCGAGCTTGCGCATAGTTGGTACCTTCGCGTGCTCCGCGAAAGCTGCGCTCATCGAGTAACGAAGCAATCGAGGGAAGCTGCTTCTGCCGAATCACTTCCTGTAGGCCGGCTAAACGCCAATTCGCCAGCCCCTCGATCCACGAACCCTGTTCGCTCGTGCGAAAGCGGCATTGCTCGTGTAACGAAGCCAGGCCCTCGTTTAGCCAATCGGGCGCCCCGGGAAAATCAAAATCGATGATCGCGTGTGTGAGCTCGTGCAGCAGTGTGCCATCGCCGGTAGCGATATTGAGAATCAGCGTTCGCTTCTGCGGCTTGTAATAGCCGTAAATCGAGATGCCCGCTTCGCCAAACAACGACTGAGCGTAATGGTTGTAGCTCCGCTCGCTGCCGAACAACAACACGCTCACCGGTTCCGTGGGCAGTTGCCGAAAGTAACTGCGCTCCATGGCTCGCACCGCCGGCCCGATCGTTTCACGGAGCCAGCCGGACAACTCGCTTCGGCTCAAGTCACCTGCCAAGACGAACGGCGCCCCGACCATCACTTCACATTCAGGCCCCAAATCAGACTTCCACTTCTCCGCGGCAAGCTCGCACGCCTGGCCCATTTCTAAGTTGCGCTGCTGGTGTGCACGAGCAGCCGGTTGCGGATGTGTGCTCGCAACGTCGACGGCTCGCGTGCCGAGCACGCTATTGCGCACGGGGGGCGCCTCTGGTTCCGAACGAAACCAGGCAGACAGCGTCCACGACGATCCGACGATCGGCAGTGGCCCCAACAACAATATCAACCAGCGAAAACGATTCAATGCGGCAACGCCTTGATTATCGCGAAGAACACTCGATCCAGATTTCTACCACTCCTAGTTCAAGCTAACTCAACTTAGACGAGCTTTCCACCTCTCACAAGGCTCATGGTGTCGCTTGCTGGCATCGGCGTGATGAGTTGGCCGGTGCCAATGGTTACCCCCCCGCGCAGTCCTTGCAATCGTTAGTTCCTATCTCGAGCGACTCCAACTTGCACTACCGCGTCATAAACTTGACCGGACCCCACCCTCTGTTAAAATGCCCGAGCGTAAGCTCTTGAAGGGCTTCTCATGAGTTCAGGCCACGAAAGCCCCACGGCGCGCGCGTCGGCGGGGCTTCTTTTTTGCGGCGACTGTTTTTCATTCGGTGACGGGGATTGAACGAAACCGGAGACCGGCGATTCGTTTTCATAAGGAGTATCAGCACCATGTCCACTCGATCGACTTCTGCCAGCGAACAGAGACAACAGGCAGCCGAAGACATCAAGCGCGGCGCACACGAGCTAGGTCAACAAGCACAAGAACGAATGAGCGAGCTAGGTGATGCGGCTCGACAGCAAGCCGAGGAGTTGCAGAGCACTTTGGAATCGCGCATTCGCGAAAAGCCGATCAATGCAATCCTCATTGCCGCCGGAGTGGGTATCTTGATTGGCATGCTCTGGCGACGTTAGCGGGTAATATTATTTTGGCGACCAGGCGGAGCTGTGCCCGACTTCCGTTGCGTTTACGCGTCTCTCGCAAGACGCCTGCCGCACCAGCGGCTTGATAGCAGGTATTTGATGGCTGTCGATAAAACCGATCGATTCTCCAATAGCAGCGTCCCGCCGGAAAACTCATCGCACCACGCGTCCGAGACGTCTAGCGCGCTGGATGATTCCGAGAACGAGCGCGGCGGTCCCGCGGCGGTTCAAGAATTGCAGCGTCAATATGAAGAGTTGCTCGAATACGTTCGTTTCTATTTGGCAGCGCGAGTGGATACCATTCGAGTTGCACTTCGGCGAACGGT
>JAYVCO010000263.1:0-8914 GCA_043749935.1 Planctomycetia bacterium | reverse complement strand
ATCGCGGCAGAACTATCGATTGCTCGCTGAGCAAACCGATGCCAGCGATGACTCGCATGCACCAGCGTATCGCGAAGACCTGGAATCAGCGATCCGACTGGCGCGCATGGATCTGGCCGATCTGCAAGCCTTGCCCCTGCCTAAACAATGCAACTCCTGCAACAGCGGTAAGTGTCGCGGCCGCGGCGTTACGGACAAGGAAAAGCAAGGGAAATCCGATGCCCGTGGCGCGAGCTCCGGTCCACCGCCGGACAATCGCGGATCGTGACGAGTCGGGAACCGTGAAGCATTGGTGAACGACCGCCATCGACTTGGCATTCACTTGGCTTAATCGCGATCGCGCGCGAATTGCCGAATAGTCGATGGAAAAACGTCTTTTTGCGCGACCGCGAACAGGGAGCAAGGCAATGCGTCAATTGATCTGGGCGTCTCTGGTGATTGCTAACTTGTGCGCCGTTGCCGTTGGGCAAGCACCGGCTCCTACCATTTCTGTCAATGGCGTATTGAGCATAGTACCGGCCGGCGCATCGCCGGGAGTCGCTGGACAGACGCCCACCTCCGCGGGCGCGCAAGTGGCCGTTGCCACTACCGCTGATCCGAAACAACAGCGTTTGAACAAAATCAAACAGCTTCAGTTCGACCGCCGGCCATCCGCCATTTTAAAAGCCTGGCTCGAGTTCTCCAAGCCCGACGCTGCCGCCGATGATGCCGAGCAATCGCCGGCTGAAACGCCTAAGGCTGAAACGCCTAAGGCCGAAGCACCCAAGACCGACGCCCCCAAAGACGCGCCGGCCGCCGACGAACCAGCCCAAGACAAAGAAGCCAAAGCCGAACAAGAAAAAATCAAAGCAGAGAAAGAAAAATCGAAAGCGGAACAAGAAACGGCCAAGGCCGAACAATTGAAGGCCGAGAAGCTATTCGATCGCGAGCTTAATGTTTTCCAGCGCGACGTGACGCTTGGTAGATGGCCCGAGGTCAAGGCGTTCGGGCGTGTGCTGGATAAAGAGGAAGGCATCGCGATGTACTCGAGACTGCTCGAGTCGCTGCGCATCGGACCGCCGGGCACCCAACGCGGCGCGATGGATCCCAACGTGCTGCAGCAATTGATATCTGCGTCGGCCGATCGCTCAACCTTGCAAGCGGCGCTTTCCGCTGGTGGGCACGGACCAGGCGCGGCCTATGTCGAGGGCAACCGCTTCTCGATGATCGACGTGGCGGGCTTGGTCGACGCGGCGCCACAAGCTTTGGACGAAGAGGCCTTCACCAAACTGGGCACTATCCTCCGCCAGGCCTTGACCGCAGGCCACGATTTGGGCGAGCTGCTGCGACAATTCCGCGTAACGAAGGACAGTGCAGCTCCACCGCTGGTCAGCCAGCGCGTCGTGGCGCGCCTGCTAAGTGCGGCCGGCCAAGAAGCGCGAGCAGGAGACTTCTTGCCCAAGCTCGACGAAGCCGAGCGGGACGGCGACGCGCAGGGCCTGAACCTGCTGGCGCGTTACTATCAGGCCAAACACGCCGAAGACACCAAGGCAGCGCACTTCGAGAACGCCTGGCTGGCGACCCAGGCCGTATTGACCTTGCCGCCTCTTCCCATGCCGGCCGCCGATACCAAAGGGCCCGAGGCCAAATCCGATTCCAAACCGGACGATGTCAAAGGGGCCGATACAAAGCCGGATGATGCCAAGGCGACGACGCCGGATGCCGGCGCCAAGGCGGCTGACGAGCGGACTGCCGAAGCCAAACGCGCCCGCACTGAGCGCACGAGCGAACTCGACGCGGCGCTGCGTCGGGCTGTCGAACTGGCACCGCAGGTGCGCAAAGAGCTGGGTCAGAAATGGCTCGACGAAAGCTTCACGTCGCATATCGATCGCGGACGCGAGATCTTGGCTACCCTGGGAACCGTGATCTCGACGAACCTGCAATCGCGCCCGCAAGACAACGACTTTCGCTTGAAGACTCTGCAACTGGAGCGCACCGCTGTCGAGGCCCTGTTGCGGGCCGCCCCGGATACGGCCTCGGACTGGCAGGAGCAGCTGACGCTCTTGGCCGGCGATTGGCTCAAAGAAGCGGATGTTACCTATCGCTTCGACCGAAGCATGCAGGACGGAATGCCCTGGCGTCGAGACCGCTTCGGCAATTTCTACTATCTGAACGAGGAAAACGGCGTGATGCCGATGAACTACCGCGACAATAATTCTGTGCAAGCCATCAAGACCAGCGACCTGCTCGATGCACGGCCTGGTGAAGGCTGGCTGAAGCTCGTGCATGCGGACCTGAAGCCGAAGTTCGCCATGACGTTTTCGCAACTGCACTTGAAAACGAATGACGATGCACAGGCGTTTCCCTTCATCGAGCAGCTTGCGGCCACGCATCCCGATAAGGCGCGCGAGTTAGCGCGCGAATTTTTGCGCGTGTGGACGCGCAACCACAACCCGAACGAGAGCCGTGAACGCCAGAATTCATTCATGTATTATTACGGCTACGAGCAGCGGGCCGAGCGCATCCCGCTAACCCGATCGAAGCAGGAGCGAAATCTCAAGGAACTGGGAACGTGGATCTCGCGGCTGCGGGCGCTGCCCATTGGCGATCTGGACGAACAATTGCTGACGCAAGCCTTCACCACCAGTCACAGCAAGGCCGAGATTTATCGGCTTGAGGCTATCGAAAGCGTGTTTGGCCCCATGGAAACACTCAAGCCGCGCACGTTGGCCGAACTGATCCAGCAGATGCGCGGCAACCTGGCCGGTGTGTGGCGATTGCCCGACGTTCAGAAACAAAACAGCACGAATCGCAAGCAGCGTGACATCCGGGCCGAAGTCTTGCGCGGTTACGAACTGGCGCGGAGCGTGGTGAAGAAGGGGCTGGAAAAACACCCCGATCACTGGGCACTAGTGATGGCCGATGCCGCGATAGCTCACGACGAGAATGATTTTAATCAGGAGATCGAAAAGAACGCCGAGTTTTCCGAGCGGCGGTTGGCAGCGCTCGCGCGATTCCAGCGAGCCGCCGAGCTCTATAACCTGGCCGTTGGCGAACTGACTCAGGAAGAGCAGAGCCCGCTGGTTTACGAGCAGTGGTTCTATGCGTCTTTGGGATCAGTCGACCTGGCCCGCATCACTGCGGAAAAGGTGGCCGACCTGCGGCAGCCGCCGCGCATTCGCGACATCATCCGGGCACTGCCGGGCGAAGCGGCAGAACGTCACCTGGCGCAGTTTTCCAACAACCTTTTCACGCGGCTGAACAACGCCAAGCCGGAATTGAAATTCCGCTATTTGCAGGCCGGCTTCGAGATCGTGGGTGATCATCCCATGGCGCGCGAGGCGCGCAAACTACTCGATTACTACGGCGACCTTGTCAGCGAGATCAAGCTCGAAGCCAAGATCGACGGGGCAGACATCGTCGGACATGATCAGCCGTTCGGCGTGTTCGTGAATCTGTTGCACACGAAGGAAATCGAGCGCGAGTCCGGAGGATTCGCACGCTACTTGCAAAACCAGAACAACAACCAGGCCTACTTTTATAACTTTGGTCGGCCTACGCAGAACTATCGCGACAAGTTCCGCGAGACGGTGGTGCAGGCGGTGGGCGAACAGTTCGACGTCGTTTCAGTGACCTTCCAAGATCCCGAAGTGAATTCCAAGTCGCTGCCCGAGTACGGTTGGCGCGTCACTCCCTATGCCTACCTGCTGCTCAAAGCCAAGGGTCCTGAGGTCGACAAAATTGCCCCCATGCGCTTGGATCTCGACTTCCTCGATACTTCGGGCTACGTGATGCTACCGGTCGAAACGCCGGCCGTGCCTCTCGATGCCCGGACCGAAAAACCGCCCGCGCGGCCGGTGGCCGACATCACGCTGACCCAAACGCTCGACGAGCGCCAAGCGAAGGAGGGAAAACTGGTTCTCGAAATCCGCGCAAGCGGACGCGGCCTGGTTCCCCGGTTGGAGGAACTGGTCGATCTTAAGGTCCCCGGGTTCACGAAAATGGCGGTCGACGGAGGCGACGTTTCCGTCAGCCAGTTCGACAAGCAGGCGACCGATTCGGCGGTCCTATCCGAGCGGTTGTGGCTGGTGACGTTGCGCGCCAACGACAACGAGCCACTGCCGGCCGACGCCGCCTTTCACTTCGCCAAGGCGAAGCTGCCGCTGAAGGAGGCGATCTACCAGCGCTACGAAGACGCTGACCTGGTAAGCGTTGAGCCGCAAATCTCATTGTCGGCGCGCTACGACCGCCCGCGCTACGCTTGGCTTTGGGCGGTCGCGCTTGCGGCGCTTGTGGTAAGCTTGGGCGGATTTGCGATCGTTCGAGCCTTGCGCAGCCGTCGACCGGCGGAGGTCGGCCGCTACCAGGTGCCCGAGCCCGCGACGCCGATCACCGTGTTATCGCTGTTGCGGGCCATCCACCACAACAACGGTCTTAAGGAAACTGAGCGAACCGAATTACAGGAATCGATTGAGCGACTCGAGCGCCACTTCTTTGCCGAGTCTGATGCCGAGCAGCCCAACTTGCACGACATTGCTCAAAGCTGGGTGGCGCGAGCCCGCTAGGCGCCCAAAAGCTACATCGTCGATCGACAATCGGTCTTCGTAGATTGGACGGCGTCCCCTCGAGAGTGTCTGACGACGAGACCGATGAGTCTCAACGAGATAACAACGATTCATTGACATGTGCGGTCGAAGAGTTACGCCTGTCCACAGTCCGCGATTGGGCCGCAGTGTGCGAACCCGAGCAGTGAATCGCTACGCCGCCTTGCAGTAGTTGTGCTTGGACAATCCACCCAGCCGGGATTTGCAGGCTACGGACGAGAACGGCACGATGTCTGATTCCGAGGCTATTGGCCTTTGGAGCTGGTGATATTTCGGCTGGCGGTTGGCAATGAGCAGTTCGTTGTTCAAACCCTGGTGAGGACGTTCTTCGTGGTAGTGGGCGCTACGACGATGCCGGCGCGACGACGCATGCGGAGGAACGCCGCTGGATGATCCGTCAACTGCGGCTCGCATTTCAGGGTTGCCGCTACCGTGAACGCTACAGATCTCGTTGTCCTCATGAAAACGGCCTGCAAATAAGTTGGTTCTTCAGCTCGGGCAGCTCGTTGGCCTATCCGCAAACTCGCTCAACGCTCTGCCGCGGATGGTCAGGTCGACTAGATTGCGAGTTGCAACCGCAGCGGTTCGCCTTCACATGCGGCGCACGGGCACGCAATTCCATGAATTTTCCGGAAAAACCACGCTTCGTGAGAAAATGGCCACTCCGTGACGTTCTATCTGTAGCGAAGAAGTGTCACGCGTCTGTTTTTCGTGGTTAACAACGATTGAGCTATTGATTTGGCGGAGCCCAGCGGCATGAGTGAGCACGAAGAAACACCCGTGTGGCTGGCGAGAATCCTGGAACAACACGGCCGGGCGCTGGTGCTTTATGCGCGCCAATGGTGCGACTGCCCCGAGGACGTCGTACAGCAAGCGCTGTTGGCATTGGTCCGGCAACGGCAGCAGCCGGAGCGCGTGGCGGCATGGCTCTATCGCGCCGTACGCAATGGAGCCATCAGCACTTCTCGGCAACAGCACCGGCGAACGCGACGGGAGATGGCAGCAGCCGCGAGCGTGGCCATCTTCGAAGGTGGCCCGGGAGCCATCGATGCCCAAGAGGCGGCCCAGGCCTTGGCGGCGTTGCCGGTGGAATTGCGAGAGGTCGTGGTCGCGCGAATCTGGGGAGACCTTACCTTCGCCGAAGTTGCCGACCTGGTAGGAGTCTCTTTGAGCACGGCCCAGCGACGCTTTGAACAAGGTATTCGAGAACTGCAAGCACGATTGGAGAATCCATGTGGGACGGACAACCTGCCAAACGCGAAGAGCTGACCGGTCTTGCCGCACAATTGGCGTCGCTAAAGCCGCGCGCTCAGCTTGATCGCGATCGCCTGATGTTTGCCGCCGGCCGGCGATCCGCGTTGGCTCGATTGAGCATCGCGAATGGCGTGTTGTTGGCGACCAACGTTCTTTGCGGGGGCGTGCTGGCGACAATGCTCGCATTCGCACATTTTTCCGACTTGTCTCACATCAGCCCGACATCGGTGGCCGCATTGCCCGGCCGAGCGGCCGACACCCACGGCGGTGGAGCAAACGAATCGCCCGGCTCTGGTTCGCCGCCGCGAACGTCCAACGTGGACCGTTCTTCCAATGTGAACTTGCTGCGAGAAATTACGCAAAACACCGAAGGGTCTCACATCGCTCCGCGGGCCGACGCGATGCTGCCGTTGCCTGATGGAGATAGCTCGCGAAAGAACTATTCGCGAGCGGTTCTCAATCAGTATCTCGAAGGCAAGTCTCCTCGCCTCTAAACGTTTGAAGTCAGAAGCAAGTCATCCAAGAAAAGGACCGCTCCCATGCGTACGATACGTCGAAATCGATTTGGATCGCAGAGCTCGTATCCGCGATCTGGCGGTTGCAGCGGACTGGTCTATATGCTGCTGATGTTCCTGCCAGGGCCGCTCCACGCCGGCGAACCGGAGCCAAGTCCCAAGCCGCCGACCGATTTGCCGAAGCAACTTGAACTGCTTGTCGATCCTGCGCCAGAGCCATTTCCCGCCTTGCGCTACAGTTTGCTGTTGCCCTCGGAGGCGCGAAAAGCCGGCAGTGCCGCGCCGATTTATCTGCGTTTGGTACATGAAAGGCACGATGAATGGCGCAAGCAGTTAGGTAGCGGCTCCGAGACGTTTCTGGATGTGCCGTTCGCTGCTATGTCAATTCCCGAAGCCGAAAAATTCTTGGACCGCTTTGCCAACGTAACCGTGCAACTTTCGGCCGCTGCCCGGCGTACCGACTGTCAGTGGGAATACGTCTTGGAAGGGCAAGATCCACTGTTGATTTCCTTGAGCGATTCGCAATCGATGCGCGCTTATGGCCGATTGCTGTGTATCAAGGCTAGATACGAAATCCGCGGCGGCAAGTTCGATCAGGCCGTGAGCACGATGCAAGATAACCTGGCTTTGGCCCGGCATGTAGCCAACGGGCCTTTTATCGTGAGTCGGCTGGTTGGCGTGACGATTTCCAGCATCACGCTCGACCGCGTTCAAGAGCTGTTGCAGCAACCCGGTGCGCCGAATTTGTATTGGGCGCTCGCCTCACTACCTCGGCCGCTGATCGCATTTGACGGGGCACTGGTCATGGAACGGCAGTTGTTGGAATTGAAGTTTCCCGAGCTTGCCGATCTCGACCGACTACGCTCGGCAGCGGAATGGCAACGCTTGGCCCAGTCGCTACGAAACTGGGCCGCCGAAGTGGTCGACCTGGAGTTGTCCTCAGCCAAACCCAAACATTCCGAGGAGGCGCTCAAGAAAATCCACGCGGTTGCCACGGCCGACCAGTTGCAAGCCGCGCGCAACTATTTGCAACAGAAGTGCGGACTTTCGGCCACCCAAGTTCAGGCCGCGGTTGACGCCGAAATCGAAGTTCGCCACACGCTGGCTCTTTATCGGGAGATGACCGAGAGTTGGCAAAAATGGTTTTCGGTGCCCTATCCGCTGTCCCTCGTCCGCGCCCCGGAGGTCTTCGCAGAACTGAAGGATGACGTCTCTCGTCGCGAATTGTTTCCGCTCAGTTCGGTCTTGTTGATCGAATTCGGCAACGTGCTCAAAGCGCAGGCCCGGCTCGACCGCCAGATCACGCGGCTACAAACCATCGAGGCTCTGCGCATGCACGCCGCCGCGACCGGCCAGCTTCCCGAACGGCTGGACGAGATCGCCATCGTGCCGGTCCCAGCCGACCCGGTCACCGGCAAACCGTTCCAGTACTCGCGTCAGAAAGACGCCGCCGTGCTCACCGTCACCGACCAGCCCGACCTGACCGGCGAATCGCAACCATTCCCGGTGCAAATCCGCCTGCGTATGAATTGATTGAATGACAAAATACAGTGCGCGCAAACTCTGGACGAATCTGTGCAGGGGACTGGCTTTACGGCCGGTCCCCACCGCAACCCAAGTACCTGCTGAATGGATGTCCCACTCGCAATCCGCCAACTATATTTCGGTTGATTGCCGGATTGAGTCGACAAAAGATGGGCATTGTGCGTTTCCCGAAACTCACAAGGCCCAAATCATCGGTTCTGTTTGCGTCCATGAGTGGAACCAGCTGTAGACGGCTTGTCCACGGTCAAATCAAATGGCAACTGCTCCGTAGAAAACGCATCGCCAAACTTAGGCTGTGCGCCGCTCCGCTTCTCCCTGAAACGCCTCCCAGCTCGCCTTCAACAGGCTGCGAATCTGGCTAACTCGCGCCGAGCTCAAACCAAATTGCCTGGCCACGTCGCGCGTCGTCTCGCCGATCGCCAACGCCTGGGCGATCCGCCGGTGACTTTCGGACATCGCACAAAACCAGGCGGCCACATCGATCCGCGCCGCCGCAATCTCCGCCGGCGTGGCATGGCGGTCTTCAACCAAGGCAGCGCGCCATGCGCTTCGCTCACCATCCAGGCGCTCAACAAGAATTCCCCGGGCCGAGCGCGCGAACGGTGAACTCACGTCATGGATGCTGGACTTTGAACCGACCCGTCTGCCCGCAATCGTCTGCCGAATGGCGAAATTGGCCAGCGGCGTTGCGTAAGCGGCGTTTGCCCTCCCGCGCCGGACGAGGCTGACAAAAGCAAAAAATGCATTGGCAATGACCTCCTGGATCAGGTCTTCCCGAAGTTCGCGTTGTAGCCGGCGGAAGGCCCGGCTCGCTTGGCTGCGAATCTGCGGAAGCATTTCTAGGAACTGTTCTTGATGTTGTGGACCAACAATCGCGGGCCGCTTCGTCTGCACGGGAGCAATCATGAGAATCTCCTTCGGGATTGCGGACCGCCCTGTGGGGCGGTCCTGTTTGACAGAAACAAGACCGCCCCGGGCACCATGCCGAAGCGATGAAACAAGAAGCCACCATGTCGG